>JACQDI010000758.1 GCA_016201195.1 Acidobacteriota bacterium
CGGCCTCGATCCGGCGCAGCTCTTCGTCGCGCGTAGCCCGCGTTTCGGCTACCACCACCAGGCGCTCGGTGCCGGTGTCGGAATCAGCAATGCCGAAGGCGGCCACGCAGCCACGGCGCACGCCGGCCACCTCCGAGGCGGCGACCTCCACCTCCTGCGGGACGATGTTCCGGCCGGACTTGATGATGCAATCCTTAACCCGGCCGGTGATGTACAGCTCGCCGCTCGCCCAGTAGGCGAGATCGCCCGAGTCCATCCAGCCGTCCGGTGTGATGGCTGCCGCGGTGGCCTGCGGGTCACGATAGTACCCGGCCGTCATGGAAAGGCCGCGAAACAAAAGCCGGCCCTGGACACGCTCGCCCACGTCGCGGTTCTCAGCATCGACGATGCGAACCTCGTGGAACGGCATGGGGCTCCCGTTGGTCACGAATGAAACCACGTTGCTCTCACCGGGCGCCGCCGGTTCGGCCCGCCCGCTCGATTCAAACACCTCTCGCCGGATGGTGTCGATCACGGGGCGCCGGTTGATTGGGGGAAACACCAGCGCCACCGACGACTCCGCCAGGCCATAACAGGGCACCCAGCTTTCAGGCTTGAAGCCGTACCGGCTGAAGCGCTCGGTGAAGCGGACCAGAGTATCGGCAAGCACCGCTTCCCCGGCGTTGATGGCCACGCGCCAGGCGCTCAAGTCGAGCCCTTCGATCGCACGGTCCGGAATCTTCCGCGCGCACAGCTCGTAAGAGAAATTCGGCGCCGGACAAAGGGTGCCGCGGGCGTCATGCAGCGCCCACAGCCATCGCTCGGGCCGGCTCAGAAAGGCCAGCGGCGAAAGCACGGTGATGGGCGTCGCGTAATACAGGCTGAACAGCCACGACCCGATCAGGCCCATGTCGTGGTAGAGCGGCAGCCAAGTGACCACCACATCGGTGGGTCGCACCTGAACCGAGTGCCCGATGCCTCGCACGTTGGCCAGAATGTTGTCCTGGCTCAGCACCACGCCCTTCGGATCGCCCGTGCTGCCCGAGGTGTACTGGATGAAGCCGGTGTCGGAGGGCGCCCCTGCGCGCGCGGCCAAGCCGGCGCCGGCTCCCCGCAGTGCTTCGACGCTCGTGACCGCGACCAGGCTCGGGATGTTGAGCCCCATCAACTGCGACACCGCCTTGACCCGGTCGAACGTGATCAGGAAGCGGACCTCGGCGTTGTGAAGAATGCGGATCTGCCGCCGCACGTACTCCTCGATCTTGTCGGGGCGCGCCGGAGGATAGATAGGGACCGGAATCCCGCCGGCGAGTTGGACGCCGAAAAAGGCGAAGAAAAAGTCGGCGCAGGTCGGGAGCATGATGGCCACCGTCTGGTCGCGTTCGAGGCCCAAAGCGATCAGGCCGGTAGCGACGGCGGTGGCCGTTTCCAGCAGCCCACGGTACGTGATGTCCTGGCCGGATTCGTCCTCCGGCAGGTGGATATGGATCCGGTCCGGCTCGATCTCGGCGTGGTGGCGCAGGACTTCAACCAGGGTCTGGGCCGAATCGGGCGCCGGGGGCGCTTCGCGCGCCGGAGGGATGATGCGGTAGCGCGTCTGCACCGTTTCACGCGCGCCGCCGTCGAGAATCGCCCGCACCCATTCGGCAGGCGTCTCCGCCTCCTGGGCGATCTCATCCGGTAACTGCACGTCGAACCGCGCCTCGCACCGGACCAGCAACTCCACCCGCTCCAGGCTCCCCAGACCGAGATCCCGGTCAAACGAGGAATGCAGCGACGCGCCAGCCGCCGCCTGCTGCGACCCCAGCTCCCGCAGCAAGTCCCGTACGATGTCAAGGATCTGCTCCTCAACAACGTGGGGCGCGATTTGGGTCGAGGTGGACATGCTCCTATATTCTAAGCGCCCACTCCTTCACCGCCTCCGGCTGGATCCATTTCTCGATGCCCTTGATCTGGTTGTTGCGCCAGTAGTCCTCCCAGTCGATGCCCTCGGGATCCCAGGGGAGCAGCCGGCGATCCGGCTCCGAAAGCTGCGCGTACGCCGCGCGAACGTTTTCCGATTCAAAGATGTAACGATTGTGCAGGATGAACGGCAAGTACTGGTCGAGGGTCTGCTCGCGCAGCGACGCTTGCAGGCCGCGCGCGCGCAAGGCCATATTCCAGCTCGACAGGGACTGCTTGCCCGGCAGCCCGGTGGTTTCGAGCGTCTTGCGAATTCCGGCGATCACCGATTGAGCCTGGGTGATCCGCTTCTGCAACCGCTGCCGGCGGGCCTTGGCCTCCTCGGGCGAGACGAATCGCGCGTCCCCAGCCAGCAACTGGACCAGCGGCTCGAGCAGGATGGGGTTCACGTCGGCGGTACCTAGTTGATAGACCGGCTCGTGGCGGCCGTGGAGGAGCAGAGCAGTGACCACCAGAATGGCCGAGGCCACCAGGTCGACCGGCGCCACTTCGAGCGTGGCGTCGCGGCGGACCGGCCAGTCTTTCATGCCGCTGAGGGCCATCAGCACGAGCGGCGCGCTGGTGCGCCCTCCCTCAATCCAGCCCGGAAACGGGAAGCGCAGGGCGCCTTCAATAATGGCCGGACGGATGATCACCGAATCGAGCTCCTGGTCGGCGGCCAGAATCTGCTCGCCCAGGCTCTTGGCGTACGTATAGGTATTAGCCCAGCCCCAGTGCTCGGCGCGCTGCCGGCCCAGATCGGTCAGCCGGCGCGCGGTCTCCTTCGAACGGGCCCCGCCCTCGGAGGCATAAATGTGGCGGATGCGGTCCTGGCAGCAGCGAATCTCGTCTTCGTGGTGGAAGCTCGAGTCGCCCGCCCCCGCGCGGCGGGGATAGAAGCCCAGGATCGGCTCCGTTTCCTCCACCAAGCCGTCGCTCTCACCGCAGACGAAGCAGGTCGAGATGTGAGCGAGCTTCGCACCCCAGCGCTTTGCCAGCGCCGCCAGGCGCCGTACCCCGTCGACGTTCGATCGAAACGACGCATCCACCGGGGGATAGAAATCGACCAGCCCCGCGCAGTTCAGTACGACGGACACCCGCCCAGTCAGCCGGTCGACATCGCCACGGTCCATGCCCGCGTTCTCATCGCCCACGTCCCCCGCGAGAACGGAGATCCGGCTCTCCAGAAACGCCTGCCCGCGCTTTTCGGCGATCGAAGCCAGGGCGGGGGAGGCCAGCATTTCCCGATAAAAACGGTCCTTGACGGAGAGGTTCCCCCGAGGTCGCAACAGCAAGTGAACGTGTTTGAGGTCCGGAAAGCGGTCCAGCAACAGGCCCAGCACGACCTTGCCCAGGAACCCGTTGCCGCCGGTCAGGAGGATTTCATGGTTGCGAAAGGTCTGAACGACGTCCGTCACCGCAAACCTGCTCGGCTGCGCCGCATGATATACTGCCTTTACACGCAATAGAGAATAGTAACAGGGAGCTGGCATGGCAGACAAGCAGGCGGCCGCGGCAACGCTCACCACCCTGATCGTGGACGACGAGCAACTGGCGCGGGAAGAGTTGTGCTACCTGCTCCGGGAGTGTCCCGACGTAGAGGTAGTGGGCGCCGGTGCAAACGGCCTGGAGGCGCTGGAGCTGATCCGCACGCACGAGCCGGACGTGGTGCTGCTCGACGTGCAGATGCCCGGGCTCGACGGCCTGGGCGTGGTGCGCAAGCTGCTCGACCGGGGCGGCCCGCTGCCCCACGTCATCTTCCTCACAGCCTATGACCAGTATGCTGTAGAGGCGTTCGAGGTCAACGCCGTCGACTACCTGCTGAAGCCCATCGAAAAGTCGCGCCTGCGGATGTCGCTCGACCGCGTGCATCGGCTGATGGAATCGCGCCACGCCGCCGCGGCTCCGAAGCTCGAACAGGCGGTCAGCCAGATCCAGGCCAAGCCCGGCGGGCACGCCAAGCTGCTCGTCAAGTACGCCAACCGGATGTTTTTGGTCGACTCCGGTGACGTGGTCTACGCCACCATCGACGACGGCCTGATCACCATCGTGGCCACGATGGTTGAGGGCCTGTCCACCTACCGCACCATCGAGGAGCTGCAATCGAACCTCGATCCCAACACCTTCTGGAGAGTCCACCGCTCCTACCTGGTCAACGTGAACAAGATCAAGGAAGTCGTGCCCTGGTTCAAGTCGAGCTACCAGCTCCGGATGGACGACAAGAAGCACAGCGAAATCCCCGTCAGCCGCGCCCAGACCCGCCGCCTGCGGGAGTTGCTGAAACTCTAAAGTCAGCGATAGGTCTTGTCGTCAATGCGGCTGAGATCCACACCATCCCCGAAGACTCCCAGCGTCACGATGGCAAAGGTGAAGACGTTGGTGTCCGGCTCGATGTGGCCGCCGAAAGCCTTGTCCGAATCGGTCATCGTCATGTGGGCGTGTGTCTTGCCGTCGATGACATAGCCGTTGATGCTCACGATGTCGGCGGGGGCTGTGGGGTCCTTAGTGTAAATATTTTTCGAGGGAAAGGCCCGGTTGCTGACCGAGTGGATCTGATAGTTCCGGACTGAACCGATGCCGGATAGAAACACGGCGTTCCGGATCTTCTGCTCGCGGACCATTTTTTCGATACCGCCCAGCAAGTCTGCCTGGTACTTGAACCGCAGCACCACGATTCGTTCGAACTGGCCGTTGATGGCGTACACTTCCGGAACCTTTTCGCTGTTCGGCTTGGAATCGTCCTGCGGTGTGGTCGGCTTGGTGACTTCGGTCCGGCTTCGCTGCGCAGTCCCTGGCAAGGCCACCAACGCCAGCGCGGCCACCATACAGATCCTTCTTGGCATGTAGAGATCCTCCCTGCGTTCGAACATTCAGGATACATGACCTCCCGGCTATAATGTCCCACGACACTGGAGGTCAATCGCCATGCGATACATCCAAGCCTTTTTCTTCCTGCTTCTTCTCTCCGTTTTCCCCCTCTCCGCCGCCGACACCGTTACCCCCGGC
>JACQDI010000759.1 GCA_016201195.1 Acidobacteriota bacterium
AGGGGTCATTTGGTGATTTCGTCCAAATCATAAAATCACCAAATCATTATGGCAAAGTCAGCCCAGTCTCTGGTCATCGTAGAGTCGCCGGCCAAGGCGAAGACCATCAACAAGTACCTGGGGAAAGGGTACACGGTCAAGTTCTCACTGGGCCACGTGAAGGACCTGCCCAAGCGGGACGTGGCAGTGGACGTGGATAACGGCTTCGAGCCCACCTATGAGGTCATCGAGGGCAAGAGGAAGCTGATGCAGGAGCTGCGGCAGGCGGCGAGCGGCGCCGACGCCGTGTACCTGGCGGCTGACCCGGACCGCGAGGGCGAGGCCATCTGCTATCACCTGGCCGAGGAGCTGCAAGGCAAGAGGAAGAACGAGGGGCCGAAGTTCTATCGGGTGATGTTCAACGAGATCACCGCGCCGGCCATCCGCCGCGCATTCGAGAAGCCCGGCCAGATCGACCTGCGCCTGGTAGACGCCCAGCAGGCGCGGCGTGTGCTCGACCGGCTGGTGGGCTACAAGGTATCACCGCTATTGTGGGATAAGGTCCGCCGCGGCCTCTCCGCCGGGCGCGTGCAGACGGTAGCCCTGCGGCTGATCGTGGAGCGCGAGCGGGAAATCCGCGCCTTCGTCAAGAAAGAGTACTGGACCATCGACGCCCACCTGGGGGCGAAGAAGCCGCCGGCCTTCGACGCGCGACTGATACGACGCAACGGCGAAACGTTCGAGATCCCCGACCAGCAAACCGCCGACGCCATCGTAGCTTCGCTCGATGGCGCCAGGTATGGGGTCCAGTCTGTCGCCACTAAGGAGAAGCGCCGCAACCCCGTAGCGCCCTTCATCACCTCCACGCTCCAGCAGGAGGCGGCGCGCAAGCTGCGCTTCAGCGTGAAGCGCACCATGATGCTGGCGCAGCGGCTCTACGAGGGCGTCGAGCTGGGCGAGGAAGGCAGCGTCGGGTTGATCACCTACATGCGCACCGACTCGACCCGCATCAGTGACGACGCGCTGGCCGAGGTCCGCTCGGTGATCGGCGAGCGCTTTGGCGCCGCCTACCTGCCCGAGAGGCCCAATATTTACAGGACCAAGAAGGACGCCCAGGACGCCCACGAGGCCATCCGCCCCACCTCGCCGGCACGGACGCCCGAATCGGTGGCCAGGTTTCTGGGCGAAGACGAGCTGAAGGTCTACCGCCTGATCTGGATGCGCTTCCTCGCCTCGCAAATGAACCCGGCGGTGTTCGACCAGACCACCATCGACATTTCGAGCGACGCCAAGGACGGCACGCGGTACCTGTTCCGCGCCACCGGCTCAGTGCTCAAGTTCGACGGCTTCCTGGCGGTTTACGAAGAGGGCAAGGACCAGAAGGACGAGGAAGACGAGGAGATCAAGCACAAGCTGCCGGTGGTCGCCGAGGGCGAGGCGCTCAAGCTCAAGGGCCTCAAACCCGAGCAGCACTTCACCGAGCCTCCGCCGCGTTACAACGAGGCAACGCTGGTGAAGGAACTCGAGGCCCGCGGCGTCGGCCGGCCGTCCACGTACGCGGCCATCCTCTCCACCATCCAGGAGCGCGAGTACGTCAAGAAAGAGGGCGGCCGCTTCACCCCCACCGAGCTGGGGATGGTGGTCACCGACCTGCTCGTCGAAAACTTCGACGACATCTTCGACATCGCCTACACCGCGCGCATGGAAGAGGAGCTGGACGAGATCGAGGAAGGGAAGCTGAACTGGCGTCAGGCGCTGGCCGAGTTCTACGAGAAGTTCGCCAAGGACTTGGAGCGGGCCGAGAAGCACATGACCGACGTGAAGCGGCTCGAGAAGCCCACCGACCTGGTCTGTGACAAGTGCGGCAAGCCCATGGTGATCCGCTGGGGCCGCCACGGCAGCTTCATCGCGTGCAGCGGCTACCCGGAATGCTCGAACACCCGGGAGCTGACCGTCGATCTGCCCGACGTGGACAAGCACGACCTGTCGGAGCTGGAGGGCGACGCGGAATACTGCCAGAACTGCGGCCGCCCCATGGCGCTCAAGAAGGGCCGCTTCGGTACGTTCTACGCCTGCACTGGCTACCCCGACTGCAAAACAACGCGCCCGGTCGGCGGCCAGCAGAAGAAGCCGGATGTGCCGCTCGAAGAGAAGTGCCCGCAGTGCGGCCATCATCTGGTATTGAAATCCGGCCGGTTCGGCGAGTTCACCGCGTGCAGCAACTATCCCAAGTGCAAGTATGTGAAGCAGAAGACCATCGGCATGGCTTGCCCTCGCCCGGGCTGCACCGGCGAGATCGCCGAGCGCCGCTCCCGCAAAGGCAAGAATTTCTACGGCTGCACCCGCTACCCCGACTGCGATTTCACGGCCTGGAACCGCCCCATCCCCACCAAGTGTTCCGAATGCGGCCACCCCTACATGGAAGAGAAGTACCTCAAGGCCGGCCCGGTGCTCCAGTGCCCCAACCCGGAGTGCAAGCACAAGGAGCGGGCAGTGAAGGCGTCGTAGGGGGTTGAGGACAAAGAGAACGCTTTCTGGTACGCTTAGAAGTACGAGGTGCGCCATGACCCAGAGCATGCCGATCATCAAAGCGCGCAACAAGTTAACCGCTCTTCCGGAATGGTTCGGGCGGCAGCCGGAGGCGGGGGCTGTGGCGGTGACCCGTCGAGGAAAGCCGGTGCTGGCGGTAATGTCCTGGGACCTTTATGCATCGCTCGTCGAAACCCTGGAAATCCTGGG
>JACQDI010000760.1 GCA_016201195.1 Acidobacteriota bacterium
GAAGGAGATCGCGGAATCTGGGCCGCCCATCCCGGTCTTGGGAGAGGTGTTGGAGGCCTTCGGCGGGACCGTGGAGTATGAACTCGAGCTCAAGGGTTTCACGCTCGACTTTCTGGCGGCGGTGGTTCAACTGGTCCGGCAGTATGGCCTACTGGAGCAGGTGGAGTGTCCCTCGTCCCATGCCGCGCTCCTGTGGCACCTCCGCCAGCGGGAACCGGAGGCTCGGATTGGGCGATTTGTGACGCCGTGGCCGGCGTGGATGCCAGCGGCCTTGGGCCAGAGGCTGCTGGTGGCGGATCTCACATTGAGTCAGGTCAATGTGGCGCATTGCCCGCTGGCGCTGCTCTTGCCCGCCGTGGTAGAGCGCCGGCAGGCCGCCGGGCAGCAGATCGCTGCCGCGGATTGCAATACCCGTGAGGAACTGGAGCAGGCCTTCACCCTCGGCGTGGACCGTCTATCGACCGATCAGGTGGGGCTCGCGGTTGACCTCCGGCGGGCACTCTGGCAGGAGGGCCTGGGGGCCTAACCCCGCGCTGCAGGCGACCGGAACCGCGCTCGGCGTTTAGAGTCCTTGTCTCAGCTTCACGGCTTTGCCGTTTGCGCGTCCCGTGGGCGGTTCCGGCGGCTGAGCGCGAATCGTTAGGCGGACTTCCCGTTGGAGTACGTTGAATCCGTTGACACGGTGTCTGTCTATTCGCTAATATAGGGAAAGGTTGTCGGATGTTCTCATGTGCACCATCTCAGAACAGTGGACACTCAGAGACGCCATCATGTCCGAAGCCTTCTCGTTTACCTCTTACCGTCTGACTGACCATGCCCGGCTGGAAATGGCACGACGGCACATTACTGAGGCTGAGATCGCTCAGGTCTTGGCTGCCCCAGAGCAGATCGAGAGGCTGCGGCCGGGGCGGATCGTGGCGCAATCCCGGCTGCCCGTTGGAGAGCCACCGAGGCGCTCTCTGCTTCGGGTTGTGGTGGATGTGGATCGCCAGCCACCGGACGTCGTGACGGCCTACCGCACTAGCAAATTGCAGCAATATTGGAGGCGGGGACCATGAAAGTCATCTATGATCGGGAGACCGATACGCTGACGGTGATCTTTGCCGAGACCCCGGTGGCGGAGAGTGACGAGGAGAAGCCGGGGGTGATGCTCGATTACGATACGGCGGGCAATCTGGTGTCCTTAGAGATTCTGGATGCCTCCCGTCGGGGCCTGGACGCGCCTCAGATTGAGTATCAGATTGCACCCGTGACCCCATAGGGTTCGAGGCGGCTTCGTCATCAACAGACCGCCCCATTCGCAAGGATCAGTACGCCTAACCCCGCGCTGCAGGCGACCGGCACCGCGCCCGGCTTTTGGAGTGGCTGAGGCAGGTTGCCCCTCGTGGCCTCGTGTGTCCGTCGTGAGCGGTTCCGGCGGCTGAGCGCGAATCGTTAGGTGCCCCTTCAGTCGCCGGGGATATCAGCCTCTCTTCTCCTGGCTCGAGAGGAAGCCCTGCGTTATCTTCTTCTGGTGAAGCATTCGCTGCCGCAGGTGGAGCCCGCAGTCACTCCGCCCCAATGGCGGCTCTCCGCCGTCGGCCGTGAGCGCGGTGCCGCCTTCGCGCAGGCGGTGGCCAGCTTGCAGCCGAGCGTGATCGTGACCAGGCGCGAAGCCAAGGCGGTCGAGACCGCGCCCCTGGTGGCCGAGGCCCTCACGCTGCCGCTGACACGTGGCGTGGGAGTGCAGGAGCAGGAGCGGAGTCACCGTCCCTTTCTCGCAGCGGCGGCCTTTCAGGTGGCGATGGCTCACTTGTTCACGCCTCCGCCGGCATGGGGCTGGGGGCCCGAGCCGGCCGCGCCGGCACCGACGCGCTTCACCCGGGCGGGGCGGTCGCGGCTGGCCCAGTCTCCGGACGAGCCGGTGGTGGTGAGCGCGCATGGGACGGTGAGCGCGCTGTGTGTGGCCGGTGTGAGGGGGGAGATTCGTCTGCGTGGTGGCAGCGTTGAGGCTGGCCGTCACTGGTCGTCCTGACTGTGCCCGCGTATGAGGTCGTCACGGTGCGGGAGACGGTGGAAGCCGCGCCAGCGGAGTCCTCATGACGAGCGGGGCACCTAACAACCGCTTGCAGGCCGACTGGAACCCGGCTCAGTTTGTCGCATCGCTCAGCCTACTTGCTCCGCTCTGCTCTTCGCTGGCCTTGGCGTTGGGTTCCAGCGGCTGAAGCGGGACGTTAGGCGGCCGGACAACATCATCGACAGGGCACACGTAATGTCGAGCGACCACGCATAATTCCGCTGGCAGTGCCGCTCACCGGGGCAACAAGTGCTACTCGCGAGAGGGGGGA
>JACQDI010000779.1 GCA_016201195.1 Acidobacteriota bacterium
ACCAGCGTGGCGTTCGATCTCCGCAGCGCTTGCGTTCTTTCCTCGACCTGCTTCTCCAGGTTGTCGGCGTACTGGCGCAGCTCGACCGTGCGGCGCCTCACCTCCTCTTCCAGTTGCTGGGAGTGTTCCCTCACCTCCCCGTAGGAGGTCAGCATCTCAGAGTGGATCTTTTCGGCTTCCTCGCGGATGAGCTGGTTCTGCTTTTGCAGGCGGCGATAAAGGCGGGCGGCGGCGATCCAGGCAGGCAGCTCGACCTCCGAGGCGGCCGCCCCGAACGCGCCCTCTGCCGCGCCGCCGACCACTACTAGTGGAGGCGCCTCTTCCTGCTCCGCCAGCCGCGCGATCAGCGGGCCCGCTGCGCTCGCCGCGGCGAGGATCAGGTCCGGCGTCTCCTGTTCACACACGCGGAAGGCGGCCTCCCCGTCCGGCGTCTCCACAATCTCGCCCCAGGCGCCCGCCGCCGACCGTAGCCGGGCGGCTGCGCCCACCAGCAACAGCTTCTCGTGCTGCTCCCCCTCAGGCATTCGACGCGCTCTTGGCCGGCTCGGCCGGCTTCAGCCCGGGTGTGAGCAGCGCCCGCACCCGCTTGACCAGGGCCTTGAACATTTTCTGCGTCATGTCGGCGTTGTCGGCCAGCAGATCGAAGAAGTCCTCCCGCTCGATCTTCAACAACGCGGTTTCTTCCGCGCATGTGGCGGTGGCCACGCTGGGCTGATCATCGAACAGCGCCCAGTTGCCCAGCGTGTCCCCCGCGCCCGCCGCAAAGATTTCCCGGTTCCCCCGGGTGAGCTTGATGCGGCCCTCCAGCACCACAAACAGCGCGTCTGCCGCCCCGTTCTCTTTGAACAGCACCGCGCCTGGCGCGCACTCGATCTGGTTGGCGATCGAGGCGGCCAGTGCCAACGCGTCCGTCTCCATATCGCTGAACAACTCCACCTTTTGCAGCCGGATGGCCTTTTCCAGCGTGGTCAGGGTTTCCATATCGTTCCCGGGGAGGGCCTTGCCGCTGCCACCGCCTGCAGCCGCTGCCGGGCCTTCAATACCGTCTCCTGCAACAAGGGATCGTCGCTCGAAGCCAGCGGCTCCAGCAGCCGGTCCAGCTCGCTCAAGCCTTGGTCGGCAGCGGCATAAACCGCGCAGGATTGCAGCCAGGGATCCGAATCGGTCAGCAGGTCCCGCAGCCCTTGCAGGTAAGTCGGCGGCACCATGCCGAACAGCAGCCGGCCCTGTTCCAGCAGCTTCTCCGAACCCCGGCTTTCTATCACCGGCAGCAGCATCTGCCGCAGCGGGTTCAACAGCGTGCTGTCCAGAAACTCCAGCGCGTTGGCGCGCAGGTCCCGCCGGCCGCTGCTGATCCGGTAGTAAGCGTCCACGATCTCTTTGGGCGGGTAGATCAGCCCGATCAGCCGGAAAATGATTTCCAGCTTGCGGTTCATCTGCTCGGCCAGGGCGCGCCGCAGAAAGATCGCCGCCGGATGCGCGCCGTTCTGCGGCACCACCTGAACGATGCCAGCGTAGCGGTAGTACCGGCGCAGCTCCTTTACGGTGAGCGGCGTGATCTGGTTGGCGTCGAAGTGGAGGTCCGGCTGCTTCAACCGGATGCGGCTCAACGCGCGCAGGATCTGGTATTGCAGTTCCAAGTCGGTTTGGCCCAGGTTCGAAGCCAGGTAGTCGGCCGCTTGCTGGCCGCCGATGGTGGCAAACACACGCGGCAGGTGGCGGCGGACGATGAGCGGCGCCCGCGGATCGGCTACCGCCCGGCTCAGGTCGGGCAGGATGTCCGGGCCGAAGGAGGCCAGCGCCCGCCGCGCCTCGGTGCGGAACCGCCGGTCGCCCACCAGCTCCACCAGGTGCGGCGCCAGGCTGTGCTGCTTGACCCGCCCAGCGCTGATGGCCGCCGCCCGCACCACGTCCGGGTCCGCATCCCGCAGGAAATCGTCCAGCGCCGACTGGCAGTCCAGGCCCGCCGGCACGCGCCCCAGCAGCTCCGCCGCCACCTGCCGGTAGCCTGCCTCTTGCGAGCGCGCCGTCTCGACGAAGGCGTTGAAAACCTGCAAGGCCTGCTCGCCGTGCGGGGAGTCCCCTCTCTCCAGCAGCCGCGCCGAAGCGGTGCCCCGCAGGATGGCGTGCGGCGCCTCCAGCAGGTCTTTCAAGCGCACGTAGTTCTCGTTCGGATCGTCCTGCTCCAGGTAATCCAATGCCCGCCACAGCGACTCCACGTGGTTGTCCAGGAACAGGAACACCGACACCTGCGGCGAGCAGTCCGGCACATTCTTGGACGAGATGATGGAGAGCGCCTTGCGCCGGATGGTCGGCGAGAAATGCGTCAGCAGCGAGCCCAGTTGCGTAGCCGCCACGTTGGCCTGCCCGTATTGCAGCAGCCCCAGGCCCGTCTCCACCGCCCGCTCGTCCGAGCTGCTCAGCGTGGCCGTCAGCTCCTCCAATTGAGACGAGCCGGCCATTTCCACCAGCA
>JACQDI010000780.1 GCA_016201195.1 Acidobacteriota bacterium
AATGGAGTCGCCCGTGAAGGATAACCGGCTGCTTCCGGAACCCACCAGTTCCTCCACCTATGTGGACCCGAAGCGATGGGGCGGAAGCCAGCCGGGGACGGTCCCCACCGCTTGAACAGAGGCGGTCCGTCGCAGAGCGGTCGGGATCATCGCGCGGTAGTGGCGTTGGGCCGAGGCTGTTTCCGCAGGTGTTTGTCGGCGAAATCCAGGAAGCGCTCCCAATCGTAGAGGGTCACGTCGTGCTTGCCCTCCCGGATGTGATAGCCGATCGTCGTTTGGACCGATTGATGCACGGCGGGCATCTCGGTCGCGCCGAGGCCGTCGGTTCCGAGCAGGCGATAGACCGGGTCGGCGTGGCGGCAGGACAGAAACTCGCCTCGCGGGTCGGCCCAGAGATCCTCGGCGGCGCTCGCCACATAGACCGGGCGGGGCGCGATGAGGGCGAGAAGCATGTGCTGGTCGACGGGGAGCGAGTCCTCACGGTCGTTGTACTGCTTGAAGTTGGCGCAAAACCAATGCGGGAAGGCGGTGTTGATCGCCCTCGTGGTTTCGCCGAACTTGCGGCGGGCGAGCGCCGCCCCGCCCTCGCCGGAATCGTTGGAGATCACCAGGGCGAAGCGCGTATCCTGCCCACCGGCCCAGAGGGCGGTTTTCCCGAGCCGGGAATGCCCCATGACCGCGACGCGGCGGGCGTCGATGTCCTTATCGGTCTCGAGATAATCCATCGCCCGGCTCAACCCCCAGGCCCAGGCCCCGATGGAGCCCCATTCATCGGGCGCCGGCCGCGTCTGACCCGGCTTGTAGAACAGCGGATGCACGCCGTTTTGAAACCCATCGTCGTAATCGGGATCTAGATCTCCATAGTAAATCGTGGCCACGCCGTAGCCGCGAGCGAGGATCCTCTCGACCTGCCAGCGGCTGGCTTCGGAGCCCCGGGATTTTTCGGTCGCCCGGTTGTTGACCACGCCCTGCGCCGGGTTGTTGCGCATCCACTGTTTCGACAGGGCGATGCCGGGGTCGGCATGGACCGCGTGGTTGCCGTTGAAGTTGAGCCCGAGAAACACCGGCACCGGACGCCGGGCGCCGGCCGGGAGATAGAGGAGGATGTCCATCTTCGGCCCGTCAGGTTTCTCGGAGAAGCGCACCGAGACCTGCTTGCGGACCGCCGTCCCACCGAGCGCGTCGCGGGCGATCGAATCGAGCTCGAAGCTCAGGTGAGCCGGGCGCTCGGGGCTGCGCCCGTATACGTAGGTCTCAAACAGGCGCAGGATCTCCGGCCGCCGGCGCTCGACCCAGGTTTTGGCGTCGGTGACCCGCTCGCCGCTGGCCATCAGCAGCGGATCGGGCAGGGTATAGCGCGGGACCTTGGCTTCGTCGTAGTTGACGGGGCCCCGCTGCGTCTGGCCCGGAGCCGCGAGCGCGAGGGCCAGGAGCACGACGCGGGTCAGCGCGGAGCGGCCCATCACGCCTTCCTCGCCTCGGCGGTGGCCGCGCGATGCAGCGCCCGGATGTAGCCGATGCTGTAGGCCCAGCCGGTGAGCCGGCCGCCCGTCATGCCCGGAACGTGATCGGCGATCAGGTTGCCGCGGAAGTCGGCGCCGACCAGGGTCTTCATGAGCTTGTACATGTCGGTGTACCCGTTGTCGACGAAGGTTTCGACAAAGTAAGGGATGGGCGCGGTCACGTTGCGGAAGTGGATCTTCCACAGCTTGCCCATCTTGGCGAAGGCGCGCGCGGCCTCGAAGACATCCTTGCCCATGTACTTGCCGCCTTCCATCCAGGTACCGCAGCAGAGGCAGACGCCGATGTTGGGGCTATTGGCG
Organism: Acidobacteriota bacterium; assembly: GCA_016201195.1. Classification (GTDB taxonomy): domain Bacteria; phylum Acidobacteriota; class Terriglobia; order Bryobacterales; family JACQDG01; genus JACQDI01. The sequence continues at coordinate 1,824 of JACQDI010000780.1, forward strand.
ATCTCCAGGGCGCGAACGTAGCCGTCGAAGTTGCCGAAAATCGAGCGCGGCACGCCACCGAGCTCGGGCACGGGCGGATCGTCGGGGTGGATGCCGATGCGGATGCCAACCTCTTCGGCCACCGGCACAACCTGCTTGATGAAGTAGGTGTAGTTTTCCCAGAGCTCTTCCTTGGTGTACTTGCGGCCGTGGGTGAGGGGTCCTTCAAAGACCTTGCCCACCCAGAAACCCTTCGCCGTCTCGAGCTTGAAAGCGCGCGCCGGCGCTCCACCGCGGGTGGATTCGCGCTCCGAGCTCCAGATGCCGTTGCCCATGTGGGCGTAGGTGGTGTAGTAGACGCCGGCCTGGCCCAGGTTGCGAAGATATTGCTTATACTCTTCAATCTTCTGGTCGCGCCCGGGAAGGTTGAGCGTCACCTCGGGCATGTTGTGGACGTTGCTGTTGCCGATGTTCCAGACCTTGAGGCCGGCCCCCTCGACCTTCTGCCGGAGGCGTATGAAGTTCTCGAGGGTGGCGCGCTGGCCACCGGTGGGGATGTTGACGTACTCGACGCCGATCTGCTTGGCGAAGGTGAGGTCCTCGTCGGACGGGTCGGTGGGGACCTGTAGGGAGATCTTGATGCCGGGGGCGAGCTCGGGGAGCGGTCTCTTGGCGGGGGCGGCGG
>JACQDI010000781.1 GCA_016201195.1 Acidobacteriota bacterium
ATCGGCGCCGTCTGTATCATCTGGGCCTTCCGCAGCGGCGGCCTGCCCAACTACGTCATGCCCCTGGTCTTCGGCGGCGCTCCCCTGGTCAACGTCCTGGTCTCGATGTGGATGCACCCCCCGAAGACCGCGCCCAACCCGTTACTCTATGTCGGCTTCCTCCTCGCCGCCTCCGGCGCGGGCATGGTGCTCTACTATAAGCCCGCCGGCTGAGCGGATCGTGGATCCACGATCTACGTCCAGCCCTGGGTGAGCAGGTCGCCACATCGCGCGCCACCGCGTCAAACCCGAAGAAGCGGAGCAGGTCCTGCGGAACGATCCGATGTTGCGCCAGTTTCAGGCGGTCGAAGGCGAAGATCGCAGGGAATCCCTCGGACGGACAGACAGTGGTCGCATTCTGGCTGTGTGGTGGACGGTCCGAGGTGAGAGAATAAGAGTCGTGACGGCATTCGAGCCGGCACGGCGGCTTAAGAGGCTTTACCTGCAAACGATGGATAAGAGATGACAGTCGATGAACAGAAAGCGAGTATTGGGGCATCGTGCTCACCCCCGCACCGCGTTCAAAATCCGGCTCCGCCGCGCGACCCACTGCTCATGGATGAAGACCTGCGGCCCTACCTGAATCAGCCGCGGCAGCATCTCGAACACCGACACCGGACTCCACGGTGACCCGTGCCGGGTCCGAAACCCCTGCCGGTTCAGTTCGCTCGCCACCTGGGACAGCGGTTGATCCTCCACGATCCGCTCCATCATCATCAGCAGCGCGTCCCGTTCGGCGCGGTTCTCCTCCAGGTGAACGCAGTCGCCCGCCACCTGCAACCCAAACGGCACGTGCTCCCGCAGCAGGGGCGCTTCCTTCTCCTCAGCCTCCACCTCGCGCACCCACTCCACCGCCTGGAGCTTCCACCCGGCCCTTGCCTTCTGCTCGAGTTGCTCATCGGTCACGGGCCCCGACCAGGCCTCCCGCATCCGTTCCACCTTTGGCATAGATCCTCCTTCGCTACTTCTCACACCTCCCCCACCAGGCCGCGTGCAAGTTCCGTGCCACCCCAAGCATATTCACTTCACGGGACGCCTGCCCGCTGCCTGTCCGCTGCTGGGACCGTTCTGTCCCGGCCCTGGGACAACGCCCAGGTGATACCATAAGCTCATGCTCAGAGTCCTGCTCCTGCCCCTTGCCCTGTCCCTCACCCTCGCCGCCGCCGACCACTGGCCCCAGTTCCGAGGACCGGAATCGCTCGGCGTCGTCGAGGACCCCAAACTCCCCGAGGCCTGGGGCACCACCAGGAACGTCGTCTGGAAGACGGACATTCCCGGCGCCGGATGGTCCTCGCCCGTGGTCTGGGGCGACCGCATCTTCGTCACGGCGGCCATCAGTTCCGAGCCCAAGGAGACCCCCAAGAAGGGCCTGTACTTCGGCGGCAACCGCGACGCCCCTACCGACCAGCATCGCTGGCTCGTCTACTGCCTCGATTGGAAAACGGGCAAGATCCTGTGGCAGCGCGAGGTCCATCGCGGGGTACCCAAGGGAGCGCGGCACCTGAAGAACAGCTACGCTTCGGAAACGCCGGTCACCGACGGCGAGCGCCTCTACGCCTACTTCGGCAACGTCGGCCTCTACTGCTTCGACATGAACGGCAAGCTGCTGTGGTCCCAGACCTGGCCTGCGGTCGCCATGCGCTACGGCTGGGGCACGGCCGCCTCCCCGGTGCTCCACCAGGGCCGCCTCTATATCATCAACGACAACGACGACAAGTCCTGGCTGGCAGCGCTCGACAAGGTCACCGGCAAGCAGCTCTGGCGCGTCGAGCGCGACGAGGGGAGCAACTGGTCGACACCCTACATTTGGTCGACCGGCCGCCGCACCGAGATCATCACCTCGGGCACCAAGGGGATCCGCTCCTACGATCTAGACGGGAAGCTGCTCTGGGAGTTGCACGGGATGTCGTCGATCGTGATCCCCACGCCCTTTTCCGCCGCCGGCTTGCTCTATCTGGCTTCGGGCTACGTGGGCGACCAGGTGCGGCCCGCCTACGCCGTGCGCCCCGGCGCGAGGGGCGACATCACTCTCAAGCCGGGCGAAACCGCGAACCAGTACGTGGCCTGGTACCTGCCCCAGGGCGGCCCTTACAACCCCTCGCCCATCGTCTATGGAGATTACTACTACACTCTCTACGACCGCGGCTTCCTCACCTGCCACCATGCCCGCACCGGCAAGGAGATCTACGGCAAGCAGCGCATCGACCCCCAGACCACCGCCTTCACCGCCTCCCCCTGGGCCGCCAACGGCAAGCTGTTCGCCCTCAGCGAGGACGGCGACACCTTCGTCATCCAGGCGGGTCCCGAGTTTAAGGTGTTGGGGAAAAACCCGCTGGACGAAATGTGCATGGCGACTCCGGCAATCGCCCGCAGCAACCTGATCATCCGCACGGCGTCCAAGGTCTACCGAATTGGCAACTGACGCCGGACTGGTGAGACTGGCGGTATAATCAATCCCATGAGCGCGATCACGGCTCCATTGACTGTGGAACAGTTCCTGAAGCTGCCCGAGAAGGAAACCTTCCGCTGCGAGCTTGTGAACGGGGAGATTGTCGCCATGGGGAACGCTTGGAGTCTGCACGAGCTGGTCAAGTCCAACATCAATCAGTTGCTGGTTCTTTTCGCTGCCCCCATCGGCATCGGCCGGGTCTTTTCGGAAACCATGTACCAGCTCCGGCCCTCGGAGGCTCGGATTCCAGATGTATCTTTCCTGCTGGCTCACCGGGTAAAGCCGGAAGATCCCCACCAGCTCTACCAGGGAGCGCCGGACCTCGCCATAGAGGTCGTGTCCTCGGAAACCGCCTCCGAGCTGGAGCAAAAGGTCAACCGCTATCTGGAGACCGGCAGCCGCACCGTCTGGGTGGTCTACCCCGAATCCCGCACAGTATGGATACACCGTGCCACCGGTTCGCAGCATCTGAAAGAAGACCAAGGGCTCGAGGAGCCGGATCTTCTGCCTGGCTTTCGCGTTGCGGTCTCCCAGATCTTCGAAGGCATCTGATATAGATCTCGCCTTTTTTACCGCTTCCCGATGCAGTACAGGTTACCGGCCGTCCGCATAAAGATCCGCCCGCCCGAAATGGCCGGCGAGCTCAGCGTGTAGTCCTTCAGGTCGTTCTCCGCGAGCACCTCGAACTTGGGGCCGGCCTGGATCACCGTGGTCACGCCGTCCTCGTTGGTGGCGTAGATCTTGCCGTCGGCGAGCACGGGGGACGAGCTGTACACCGCGGTCTTGATGCGTTGCCCGCCCCACACCTCCTGGCCGGTCTTCGCGTTCAGGCACCACAGGATCCCGCGGTCGTTCACCACGTAGAAATACTTGCCATCCGTCACCGGCGTTGGCACGTCCGGGCCGTTCTGGAACGCCCACGCTTTGTGCGACTGCGAAATGTCGCCCCGCCCCCCTGCTTTAAACGCAATCAGCGGCCTCACCCGCGTCGGGCAGTAGATCATCCCGTCGTAAACCACCGGCGAAGCGATGATCCGGTACGCCGGGTCCTTCTGGAGATTGAAGCCGATGCCCCGCCACAGCTCCTTGCCCGTGGCCGGGTCGTGCCCGGTCACGCAGTCCCCGCCCGTAATGACGATCTCCGTGGTGTTGCCGTACTGGAGCAGCGCCGGCGTGGTTTAGGAATCCGGCGACTCGCGCACCGCGTCGGTGGGCCGCTCGACTCTCCACATCGTCTTGCCAGTCTTCTTGTCGATGCGCAGGATGTAGGACGGATCCTTCGTCTTCATCCCGTGCAGCACCTGCACGTACAGCGAATCCTCGTAGAGCAGCGGCGAGGAGGCGTAGCCCCAGTTGAGGCCAAATCGCCCGTAGTCTTTCTGGATTTCGCGCATCCACAGCTCGTTGCCGCTGAAGTCAAACTCCTTCAGCACCCCCACCCCGGTCATCACCCAGACATTCTTCCCGTCAGTCACCGGCGAGGGCGACGACATGTTCTGCTTGTTGATCTTGTAGTTGCCGCCGGCGATCTTCTTCTTCCAAATCGGCGTCCCCTTGGCCTTGTCCACGCACCATAGGTACAGGTCATCTGCATCGGCGACATTCAGGAAGATGTTGTTGCCCCAGATGATCGGCGTCGCTCCAGTGCGGCTGGGCATGGCCAGCTTCCAGACGATATTCTCCTCCGTGCTCCACTTGACGGGAAGATTGGTTTCGCTGCTGATGCCGTTCCGCCCCGGCCCGCGCCATTGCGGCCAGTTCTCAGCCAAGGCGGGTATGGTGAGCAACAGAACCAAAAGGATGGTCGGGCGCACAGGTTCCTCCTCTGAGCCGCCATCTATTGTAACCAAAACAGTTGTGGCACAGACACTCTCTTGTGTGCTGCGTCGAGACTCGACGCGACGCCCGGGCCGGCACCTCGACACGAGTGTCGAGGCTGCACGCAAGAGTGCGTGCGCCACAACGGCCAGGTTCATTTCAGGTCCAGGGCCACCATGCTCTTGCGGTCCCGCACATACAGCTTGGTCCCTACCAGCGTGGGAGAGGTCCAGGCGTTGCTCTTCAGGACCCCCGACTTGGCCAGCACCTTGAGCCCGGCCGGCGAAACCGTGGCCAGCGCCAGGTCGCCATCCTCGGCCACGATGACCAGCTTGCCGTCAGCGTAGACGAAGCTAGCCTTGGGCAGACTCCGGTCCTGCCACAGGATCTTGCCTGTCTTGGCCTCGATCGCCGTCAGCGGCGCCGGGCCGAAGTCGCCGCTCGAGCCGTAAATCACGTCGCCGATGCGGATCGCCGTCCCGTGGTGCACCCGCATTCGCTTGGTCGCCCACAGCTCCTTCACCTCGGTCTTGCCCTTCACCACGCGCAGCTCGATCGCCCGGCTGCCGCCGTTGTACGCCGAGCTGACGAACAGGATGTTGTCGTCCCCCCACACCGGCGTGCTGATGTTTAGTCCCCACTCGGTCCGGTGGGGATGCGACCACAGCAGCTTCCCGCTGTTCGGGTCGATCCCCACGATCTCGCTGCTCATCATCGTCACCATTTGCTCCTGCCCGTCCACCGTGATCAGCAGCGGCGAGCACGGGGCGTTCTCGAGGCTCTCGCTCTTCCACGCCACCTTGCCGTCTTTTTGTTGAAACGCCACAAA
>JACQDI010000782.1 GCA_016201195.1 Acidobacteriota bacterium
CACGGTAGAACACCTCGTTAAAGAGGCGCCGCGAGTAGAGATCGAGCGCGATGAGCAGGGGAACGCTTAGCACCAGCTTCGTGTACTTCAGGGCGGCGGTCACCCGCGAGGGATGGTTCCTGGCGAAGAATGCGTAGCGGGTGACGATGTTGCCGGAAAGCAGCGTCCCGTCGAGATCGTAGAAGGCGGTCCGGATCATGCCGCCTGATCAACGCCGGCTGCCGCATGCTCGGCAATAGGCGCTTTGCCAGCCCGAGCTGGGCCGTAGATCGGGAGGAGCAGCAGGGCCAGCGCGGCGGTGGCGAGCAGGTTCTGAAAGTTCTTCTTGTGGCGCCAAGCCAGAAACAGCGTCATCACACCTGCGAGGAGAGCATCCTGGCGGCCAACGAAAACAAGCATGAGCAACGTGAAGCTCACCCAGGCGGCCATCGAGCCGAGGGTGCCCGCCTCCCTCCATTTGAGCTTCCCCCCGGTCACTCGCACCACGGTGAACAAAGCGAGCGCCACCACCGCCCACAGCGGATAGAGCACCAGCATCACGCCGCCGGAGGTGGCGATGCCTTTGCCGCCGTTGAATCTCAGGAACGGCGAGAAGCAGTGGCCAAGCACCGCGGCGAAGCCGTAAAACCACAGTGCGGTCACACTGTCGGCCGGCTGCTTGCACAGCCACACAACCAGGAAGCCCTTGCCCATGTCGCCGATTAAGGTCAGCACGGCCCGCCACTTGTTCACCCGCAGCACATTGTTGAAGCCGGGGTTGCCGGAGCCGACCTGGCGGATATCGACCCCGGAGCCGAGCATGGCCAGAAGGGCAAACGGGATCGAGCCAGCGGCAAAACAGAGGAGCAGGCGGAGCAGCATTACTGTGCGCTCCTGACAATCGCTTCCCGCACCGCATCGCGCAGGCGGACCATCTCCCGGTGGCCGGCCGGATCCGGCTGGATCGGCTCGCCGATCAGGATCTTGGGCTTCTTTCGCAGAGCCGGATGCGAGGCAAGCAGGTGGGAGGTTCCCACCAGGGCGATCGGATATACCGCGGTGGAGGTCTCGACGGCGGCGTGGAAGGCGTCCAGCCGGAAGCGGTTGCGGTGAGCCGGCTCACCCAGCCGCCCCTCCGGAAACACCAGCACGGACCGGCCCTTTTCGAGCGCCTGGCGGATCCGCTGTTTGGCCGCAGGTCCGGGGCCGAGTCCGACCACGAGCGGGCGAAGCAAAGAAGAAACCGCCGCCGGCAGCGCCTCGAGCCCGGCTGTGTCCGCGAACCAAACGGGGCACGGGAGTACGGCGGCAAGCACCACCGGATCGAGCCGTCCAGGGTGGTTGGCCACCAGCACACAGGGCTTGCCGGACAAGCCTTCCGCGCCGTGGACATCGGCGTCATAGCGGGCGGCCCATAGAAAGAAGCGCGCCCCCCAGCCGAACACGCGGGCGCTCGGAACCAGCCGGACTATCGCCGCAGTGAGGAAGAGCAGCGAGAGAGTGTAGGCGCGGCGCAGCCACTCCCCCGCGCGGCGCAGGCTGAGGCGCACCCATGAACCGGCGCTAGCGAGCGCCAGCCGCACGATTTGCAGCCACGGAGGCCGCTGGCGGGCGTACAAGGTCCCGCTCAGGAACAGGTCCCGCGTTTCAAAACGGCGGATCTTGCCGCTGGAGGTCTTGGGGATGCTCTGCGGTGCGACCAGTTGCACCTTGTCAGGCGGGATCCCCAACACGGCGTCCACACTCTGGATGATCCCGGCCTCGATCCGGCGCAGCTCTTCGTCGCGCGTAGCCCGCGTTTCGGCTACCACCACCAGGCGCTCGGTGCCGGTGTTGGAATCAGCAATGCCGAAGGCGGCCACGCAACCGCGGCGCACGCCGGGCACCTCCGAGGCGGCGGCCTCCACCTCCTGCGGGATGATGTTCCGGCCGGACTTGATGATGCAATCCTTAACCCGGCCGGTGATGTACAGCTCGCCGCCCGCCCAGTAGGCGAGATCGCCCGAGTCCATCCAGCCGTCCGGCGTGATGGCTGCCGCGGTGGCCTGCGGGTTGCGATAGTACCCGGCCGTCATGGAAAGGCCGCGAAACAAAAGCCGGCCCTGGACACGCTCGCCCACGTCGCGGTTCTCAGCATCGACGATGCGAACCTCGTGGAACGGCATGGGGCTCCC
>JACQDI010000764.1 GCA_016201195.1 Acidobacteriota bacterium
GTGGGGGGATCCGTCGAGTAATCGTAAAAGCCGCGGCCGGTCTTGCGTCCGAGGTCGCCGCGCTCCACGCGGATCTTCAGCGCGCGCGGGGGCAGGTCGGCCGGGTTTCCGGTTTCTTTGTACTTGTCCATGCGGCTGTAATAGCCGATATCCAGGCCGCTGAAGTCAGCGAGCTTGAAGGGACCGAGCGGAAAGTTCAGGCCCAGCTCAGCGGCCTTGTCGATGTCGGCGAAGCTGGCCACGCCGTTTTCGAGCAGGTAATACACCTCGCCCTGGATCGCCCGCAGGATGCGGTTCACCAGGAAGCCCGGCAGCTCTTTGCGCAGCACCACCGGCTCGCGGCCGATGCGGCGAGCCAGCTCGGCCGCCAGTTGCACCGTCTCCTCGCTCGTCTTCTCGCCCTGCACCACCTCCACCAGCCGCATCACCAGCGGCGGGAAGAAGAAATGCATGTTGACGACCTTCTCGGGCCGCTTCGTGACCTCCGCCAGCCGGGAGTTCCCTATGTAGGAGCTGTTGGTGGCGAGAACGGCATGCGCGGGGGAGGCCTGGTCGAGCCGCTCGAAGACCGCGCGCTTTTCATCCAGCTTTTCGACCACTGCCTCGATCACGAAATCGGCCGAGCCGGCGGCGTCCTCCAGGCTGGTGGTGGCGCGCAGCCGGCCCATCGCCGACTCCAGATCCGCGGCGGCGAGCTTCCCCTTGGCGGCGCGCTTTTCGAGCTGCATCCGGTTGCCGGAGATTCCCTTTTCCAGTTGCGCCGCGGAGATGTCCTGCAACGCCACCGGGTAGCCGTGCAGGGCCGCCTGCATGGCGATCTGGGATCCCATCTGGCCCGCGCCGATCACCGCAAGGCGGCGGATGTCGTCGACGGTCATCTCACTTCGCCCGCTTGGCGGTGAAGGTGCCCGAGCCGAGCTGCCCGTATTCGGTCTTGCCTTTCATGGTGTCGCCGGAGACCGTGCCCGAGTAGGTGGCGGTCAGCTCGCCCAAGTCACCCTTGACCGTGAATTTGAACTCGATGGCGTCGCCCTTGACGGAGCCGGTCAAGTCGGCCTCGCCCAGCGCCCCGGTGTACTTGCCGGTGAGCTTTTCGCCGGCCTGCTTGAAGGTAAAGGTGGGGCTGCCGCCCTGGCCTCCCAGATCGACCTGAAACTCCCACTTGCCGGTGACATCGGCTGCCTGCACAACCAGCGGCAACAAAAGAAGAACCAACCAGATGCGCTTCATAGTTCCTCCGATGCGCTACTATAGCACGGGGAGGTGAATATGAATCGCCGTGACATGTTGAAGCTCGCTGCCTGGAGCACGACGGCCGTGGGAATGCGGGCCGCCGGAACTGACAAACTGAAAGCCGGTCTGGTAGGCTGCGGTGGACGCGGCACTGGGGCCGTAGTCGATCTGCTCACCGGCAACGAGAACGTCGAGCTGGTTGCCATGGCCGACATTTTCGAGGACCATCTCGAGGGATCCCTGGGCCGCTTGCGAGATCCCAGGTTCCTCGGCCGCCACGCCCCGATCGTCGTCGAACGCGACGGCAAACCCCGCGAGATGAAGGCGGAAGATCTGGCCGCCTCCATCCAGCCCCGCATCAAGGTCGATCCCGAGCACCACTTCGTCGGTTTCGATGCTTACCAGAAACTCGTCGCCTCCGACCTCGATATCGTGATGCTCTGCACGCCGCCCGGCTACCGCCCGATCCACTTCGAGGCCGCCATTGAAGCCAAGAAGCACGTCTTCACCGAGAAGCCCATCGCCACGGATCCGGTGGGGACGCGGCGCTTCATGGCGGCGACGAAGAAGGCCGAGCAGCTCAAGCTGACCGTTATGAGCGGCGCGCAACGGCGGTCTTCGCGCGACTACCTGGAAACGGTGGAGAAGATCCAAAACGGCGCCATCGGCGAGATCGTCGCCCTTTACGCCAACTATCTCAGCGGCCCCGTCTTCCACGCCAAAGGCCGCGACCCGAAGTGGGGCGACATGGAGTGGGAGCACCGCAACTGGTACTCCTTCCTGTGGCTGTGCGGCGATCAGATCGTCGAGCAGCACTTCCACAACCTCGATTTCATCAACTGGGTGATGGGCGGCAAGCATCCGGAGCGCGTGGTGGCCTCCGGCGGCATCGCCTGGCGCCCGCACGAGGAGCTCTACGGCAACATCTACGACCACATGTTCTCGGACTTCGTCTATCCCAACGGCGTTCACCTGATGAGTCATTGCCGCCAGTATCCACAGGGAGTCTACCGCAGCGTCAACGACCTCATTGTCGGCACCAAGGGCCGCAGCAGCGGCACCGACCTCGGCACCCGAGGGATCAACGGCCAGGTCCAGGAACACATCAACATGATCAAGAGCATCCGTGGCGAAGGGCCCTATATGAACCAGGGGATGGCGGTGGCCGAGAGCACCCTGACCGCCATCATGGCTCGCGAATCCGCCTACTCCGGCCAGCAGATCACCTGGGACATGATCATGGCCTCCAAACAGGACCTGATGCCCA
>JACQDI010000765.1 GCA_016201195.1 Acidobacteriota bacterium
AATGTCGCCGGTCCGAAGCCGACGTATTCCAAGGATGTGGCTCCGATCCTGAACGAGCGCTGCGTGGGATGCCACCGCGCCGGGGAAGCGGCGCCCATGTCACTGGGTACTTTTAAGGAGGCGCGGCCGTGGGCCAAGGCCACTCGCGAGGCGGTGCTCGAGAAGCGGATGCCGCCGTGGCTGGCCGATCCGCAGTATGGCAAGTTTCACAACGAACGGCGCCTGAGCCGCCAGGAGGTGGACACACTTGTAAACTGGGTCGACGCAGGCGCTCCGGAAGGAGATCCGAAGGATCTGCCTCCCGCCCCCAAGTTCGAGACGGGCTGGAACATTCCCAAGCCGGACATGACCATCGATATCGGGACCGATTTTGAGGTTCCCCCCAGCGGCGTGTTGCCTTACAAGTATTTCCGTGTGCCCAGTGGCTTTACCGAGGACAAGTGGGTGGAGGCGGCCGAGATCCGGCCTGACAAGCGTGGCGTGGTGCACCACGTGATTGTGTTCATCTCCGATCCCAACCAGAAGGGCTCGCAGGGCGGGGACGGCAGCAACCTGCTGGTGGGTTTCGCCCCCGGCGAGCAGCCCGCGCGTTTCCCGCCCGGCACGGCCAAACTGGTTAAAGCGGGCTCCACGTTTCTTTTCCAAATGCACTACACGCCCAACGGCAAAGCCACCACGGACCGCACCTACGTGGGCCTGAAATTCGCCCAGGAGCCGCCCCAGTACCGCGCCATCACCGGCCGCGCCCTCAACTTCGGGCTGCGGATCCCGCCCCACGATCCCAACTACGAGGTGAAATCGACCTGGACGGCCAAGCAGGACGTGCGCATCCTGGGCTTCATGCCCCACATGCACCTGCGCGGCAAGGATTTCCAGTACACCGTGGTCTATCCGGACGGACGGGACCAGGTAGCGCTCAAAGTGCCGAAGTACGATTTCAACTGGCAGCTCAATTACGAACTGGCCGAGCCGCTGGTGCTGCCCCAGGGCTCTCGCCTCGACTGCGTGGCGCACTTCGACAACTCGGCCAATAACAAGTACAATCCGGATCCGAACAAAGAGGTGCGCTGGGGCGACCAGACCTGGGAAGAAATGATGATCGGCTGGTTCACCTACCTGGTGCCGGCCCGGCCGTCCCAGGTCGCCCAGGCAAGGAACTGAGCCATGCCGGAACCATCGCCGGGACCCCTCACACCCGAACGGATTTTCAACACGCTGAACGCTTACCAGCAGACCGCCGCGCTGAAGGGGGCGATTGAACTGGATGTGTTCACCGCCATCGGCGAAGGGGCGGTAACCCCGCCGGCGCTGGCCGAGCGCTGCCATGCCTCCGAACGCGGCCTGCGCATCCTGTGCGACTACCTGGTAGTGATCGGGTTGCTGATGAAGGATGGAAACCGCTACGGCCTGAGCCCGGATGCGGCCCTATTTTTGGACCGCCGGTCCCCGGCCTCCCTGACCAGCACCATCCGCTTCCTCGGCTCGCCCATGCTGACCGACGGGTTCCAAGACATCGCCGCCATCGTTCGCAAAGGCGGGACGCTGATCGGTCCGGAGGGGACCCTGGCGCCGGAGCACCCCATCTGGATCGAGTTTGCCCGCAGCATGGTGCCGATGATGGCGCCGGCCGCCGAGGAAATCGCGGAGCGGATGGGAGACGGCCCGTGGAAGGTGCTGGACATTGCCGCCGGTCACGGCATGTTCGGCATCACCATCGCCCGGCGGAATCCCGCGGCCCAGGTGACGGCGCTCGACTGGCTGAATGTTTTGACGGTGGCCCAGGAGCACGCCCAGGTGGCGGGGGTCACCGGCCGCTATCGCATTCTGCCCGGCAGCGCGCTGGAGGTTGATTACGGCAACGGGTACGACCTGGTGCTGCTGACCAACTTCCTGCATCACTTCGACGTGGCCGGATGCGAGCACCTGCTGGGGAAGGTGTACTCGGCGCTGAAGCCCGGCGGGCGCGCGGTGACCCTGGAGTTTGTCCCCAACGAAGACCGCGTTTCACCACCCACGGCAGCGGCGTTCAGCCTGATGATGCTGGGCACCACGCCCTCCGGGGATGCTTACACGTTCTCCGAGTTTGAGCGGATGTTCAGCCACGCGGGCTTCTCGCGCAGCGAACTGTACCAGCTCACCCGCTCGCCGGAGCAGATTCTCATCAGTTATAAGTAGCTCGGAAAAGGCCAGCACGCCAAGACGCGAAGGCCGCCCAGAACACCCTTGGCGGTCTTTGCGGGCTTGGCGTCTTGGCGTGAAATCGGTTCTACGCTCTATAATCAGCGGGCAAATGCGGAAAACAGCCTTTTGCTTCCTTCTGCTGTGGGCCGCGATTGACGCGGCCGGGGCCGATCTGTTCGAGCCGGTGCGGACCTCGATCCGCCGCCAACTCGTCGAGAGGCAGGTCCCTTCGATCGCCGTAGCCGTGGCCCGCGAAGGGAAAATTATTTGGGAAGAAGGCTTCGGTTGGGCCGACCGGGAAAACCGGGTGGCCTCCAACGAGCACACGCTTTACTCGCTGGCCTCCATCTCCAAGCCCATCACTGCGACCGGCCTGATGATTCTGAAGGAGCAGGGGAAGATCGATCTGGACCGCCCCATCAACGACTACCTGGGTGAGGCGAAGGTGGTGGCGCGGGTGGGCGACGCTCACGACGCGACCGTGCGCCGGGTGGCGAACCACTCCTCGGGCCTGCCGCTCCACTATCACTTCTTTTATGAAGACGAGCCGTACCGGGTCCCCTCGCGGGAGGAGACCATCCGCCGCTACGGGAACCTGGTGACCCCGCCCGGAGAACGGTATCAATACTCCAATCTGGGATTCGGCATCCTCGATTACGTGATCTCCCGGGTTTCCGGAAACACCTACGCCGACTTCATGCGGGAGCAGGTGTTCCTGCCCCTGGGGCTGACCCACGCGGCGGTCGGCGTGCCACCGAGGCTGGCCCAGCAGCAGGCGATACGCTACGGGACCGACGGCCTGCCGATCCCCGTTTACGATTTCGACCATACGGGGGCTTCCGCTATCTACTCCAGCGCACACGACCTGGTGCGTTTCGGGATGTTTCATTTGAAAGCGCACTTGTCCGATCAGAAGGCCATCCTCTCCGACCAGGCGATCGAGGAGATGCAGAAGCCCACCGTGAAGACCGGTGAGAGGGCCGGGTACGGGATCGGCTGGGCGACCAACGATACCCGGAGCGGCTACCGCACGGTTTCGCACTCGGGAGGTATGGGAGGGGTCACCACGCTGCTGCGCCTGGTGCCGTCGAAAAAGATTGCAGTGGTGGTGCTCGCCAACTCCAACTCGCCCCTTCCGCTGCAAATTTGCAACGAGATCCTGTCGGCGCTGCTGCCGGACTTCCAGCCCGGCTCGCCGTCCGACCCGCCGAACGCGTCGCGGCCGGCGGCGTTTCGACCGCCGCCCGAGCTGACCGGCAAGTGGAAAGGCAGCGTTCATACCTATAGCGGCGATCTGCCCTTCGATCTGGAGTTTCACGGCTCGGGCGACGTGCACGCGCGTTTGGGCCAGCAACTGGCCACCCTGCTCAACGATGCCCGCTTCGAAGATGGCTATCTCACCGGCCGCCTGGCGGGCGACATCGGCACCGAGGATGCCAATCGGCGGCCCTAGGTGCTGGTGGTCTCCCTCAAGCAGCGCGGCGCGGTGTTGAACGGCGCCATGACCGCGGTCCCGCGTCCCGGCCGGCGCGCCGGCAACGCGCTGAGTCACTGGGTGGAGTTGAGAAAGAATTAAGAGACGCGCGCGGGCGGCAGGAGGGCTTCTCGATCGACACGAGCCGCTGGTGTACTACCGGGCGGCCTTGGGGTTCTTGACGTCGTAGCACCAGAGTGATCCGAGGTCGCGGATGTAGAGCCGGCCGTTCGCGACCACCGGGTAGGCCCACGCATGTTCATCGCGCGAGCCGCCGCCGCTGGCACGTTTGGGCTGTGCGGGCAGGGTGAAGGCCCCCTTTTCCCGGTACGCTTCCGGCGTCGCCTCGACCAACGCAACATCGCCATTTTCGCCGTGGAAATACAGCCGGCCGTCGGCGTACAGGACCGCACCGGGGCCGATACCTTCGCTCCGCCACCGGACCTTGCCGGTGACGAACTCGGCGCAGGCGGGACCTTGAGAGTTGGTGCCGTAAATGTATCTACCGAGGAGGACCTGTCCCCCCAGAGTGTTGGGCAGGTCCCGCTCGAAATAAACCTGCTCCGCCGTGACTCCCTCTTGGGTGGAGTGAAGCTGGACCAGAGCGGCCCCGAAGCGCCGGGAATTCGTGCTGTAAACGTAGCCGTCGTGCGCTACTGGCGTAGCGATGTTAGCCGGGCCTTTGCTGGTCTGGTCGTACCGCCACAGGAATTGGCCGGTCTTCGCGTCCACGCCTACCACGCCCTTGTCCAGGAACTGGACGTACTGCTTGCGACCGGCAGCCTCCAGGGCAATGGCCGAGGCATAGGCCGCCGGATCGCCGCCCGGCACGGCCGATTTGCAGATGACGGCGCCGGTCCTCTTGTTCAGCGCCACCAGCGTCGCCTCCTTACCGCCGGGCGTGACGACCAGCACGTCACCATCGATCAATGGGGACTCGGCATAGGCCCACTTGCCGGGCTGGCCGCCAAAATCGCTGCGGAGGCTCTTGCGCCAAAGCACCTTGCCGGTAGCCGTCTCCAGGCAGGCCAAATCGCCGTCAGAGCTGAGGGCATACAGGCGCTCGCCGTCGACCGTCGGCGTAGACCGGGCCTTGGGATAGGAGGGCTGCATGTCGGGGTTTCCCACCTTCCCGAGGCGCGTAGACCACACGGGCTTAGCATCCTGAACCGAGAGCGCCTGCACAAATTCATTGTCCAGGCCTCGGTTGCCGAGCAGATAGATCCGGGTTCCGACCACCGCGGGCGTTGCGTAGCCGTCACCGATGTCCTGGAGCTGCCAGAGCAGCTTGGGCCCCTGCTTGGGCCACGCCTGGAGCAGGCCGGTTTCCGGCGAGATCCCATCGCGTAGGGGCCCGCGCCATTGGGGCCAATCGGCGGCGCGGGTGACCAGGGAGAATATTCCGAGGCCGGCAACCAGGAAAAACAGCCGTCTCGCTTTCATGCTGCACCTCCTGGCCAGCGGTTGCAGGGTTCCGTCTGCCTTGTAGAAGTGGACCTCCGTATACCGTACCACGCCATGGAACCCGCGCGTCCTAGAGGTCTTGAGGCTGGACAATTCTCAGGTGGGTCACCTTCTCGTTGGTATGCTAAACTGGCACCTCTCGCCACTATGTGGATCTCCCGAAGCGTTCTGATGCTGGCGTTGCTCGCGCCCGTTGCCGAGTGCCAGCAAAGTTACAAGGTCTACACCGAGCATCCCCGCCTGTGGCTGGATGCGCGCCGGTTGCGGCTGCTGCGGCGGGAGCGGGAGCGAGACTCCATTCGCTGGCAGCAATTGCAATTGCTGCTCAAAAGCAGGCAGCCGCTGCCGGAGGAGCCGCTCGTGCGGGCGCTGCTCTACCAGGTGGCAGGCGAGCAGCCGTCCGGCAAGGAGGCCGTGGCCTGGGCGTTGAAGCGCGCCACGCTCGCCGGGGATCCGGACCCCGCCGAGCTGCGGCACTTGGCGGTGGTTTTTGACTGGTGTCATCCGCTGTTCAGCGAAGCGCAGCGCACTAAGGTGGCAGGACGCATGGCGCGCGGCGTCCAGGCTGCGACCGGTCAAAACAGCATGCGAGCCCTGGCCAGCGCGGTGCTGGCCGCGGTGGTCCTCGCCGACGACTGGCCCGGATCGGAGCAGGCACTGGCCGCGGCCTTTGACAAGAAATGGAGGCCGGCGCTGCTGCCGGCGCTGCGGGAAAGCCGTCTGCTCGACCGGCCCGCCGACCGGGTGGCGTTTCTGGAGATGTGCTACGCCGCGCGAGACAACCTCAACCTCGACTTGTGGGAGCAGTCGCCCGCGTTCTTCAAGCAGTTTCCCATTTACCTGCTGCTCCAGTACTACCCGCCGCCGGTCACCGTTGCCGGGCATCGCTTCCGGCAGCCATCGGAGCCCAGCACGGCCAAGTCGGATCCCGCCGTCGAAGGCGAGCTGGCGCGGGTGGCCGAGTTGCTCGCTGCAGCCTATGAAACCGGCAGCGTTGAGACCCAGTTCCTGCAAGGATGGATCACCCACGACATCTACCGCCTGCGCACCCTTTCCGGCGCGCCGTACGAATTTCTGTGGATGAACCCGTACCAGCCTGGGCTGAGTTACTACGCCGTGCCGCTGCGCCTCTACGACGAGGCGGCTGGCCGCTTGTGGGCGCGCAGCAACTGGGACGACGATGCCGCCTGGATCGGTTACCGGCAGGCGGAGCTGCAATTGTTTGCCGACGGCGAGCGTACGGTGATCGACCCTTCCACGCAACCGGCGCCGATCGTGTTTCCGCAGTTGGCGGTCGTGCCGGCCAAGGGCGAGGTCGCGTTCAAGGTGCGGCTGGTAGAGGGCGACGAGGTTTTTGTGGTGGGGCTGGAAGCCGGACGAACCTACTGGGTCAAGACCGGAGAGAGCCAGTTTGTGCCCCGGACCGCGGGCAGAGGGGGGATCCTGGCGTTGCATGCCTCTGCCGGCGAGGAAACCGCTTTCGAGCTGAAAACCATGGATCCCAATCCCCCGCCGCCGACGCTGGAGAAGAAGAAAAAGAAAAAGTGACGCTGGAGGTCGCAATTTGCGACCTCCAGCAGCTTCACTTCTGGACGTGGGCGAGGAACCCGATCGGCCGGCGCCGAGGGGTCCGAGGATGCTGCAGTTTGTGGAGCGCATTCAGCAGGTACTCGAACCGGGCATCGCAGGTTTTCGCTAACGTTTCCACTGTGTGGGCCAGGTCCTTGTGTGTCGCCAGTATTTCGCGGAGTCTGACGAAGGCCCGCATGATGAAGACGTTCACCTCGATCGCGCGCTCGCTGTTCAGAACACTGGACAGCATCGCCACGCCCTGCTCGGTGAAGGCCAGCGGCGCATAGCGGCGGCCACCGCGTCCAGTCTTTGAGGTCACAAATTGTGACCTCAAAGAGGCGACGTCTCTTGCCGTCAATTGGAACATGAAATCCGATGGAAATCGCCTCAGGTTCCGGCGGACCTGCTGGTTGAGTTGTTTGGTGGGTACCCCGTACAGTCCCGCCAGATCCACGTCCAGCAGAACCTTGTGCCCGCGAAGAAAGAGAATCCGCCGCTCTACCTTTTCGACCAGAGCAAGGGAGCGACCGGGGGGAATCACTAGCGCCTTTTGGCTCATAAGCCCTCCAGGTATAGAGTGCGTTTGAGCCGGAAAAATTCTCAAGAATATTTTCCGGGGCTACCGCAGCAGGTCTTCGAGCTGGAGACGGGCGTCGGTTTTGGCGTCGCGGTACTTCACGATGACCGGGGTGTAGACGGACAGGTTCCAGTCTTTGCCGGGACCAGTGGCGATGGCGCGGGAGCCGGGGACAACGACAGCCTCCTCGGGGATGATTAGGGGGGTGTTCTCGGTGGCGCGGTGGACGGTGTTCCGCACCACGTCGTAGACCGGGGTGGAGCGGGTGAGAATGGTGCCGGCGGCGAGCACGGCGCGGCGGCGGACGATGGTCCCTTCGTAGACGCCGCAGTTGCCGCCCACCAGCACGTCGTCCTCAATAATGACGGGCAGGGCGCCCACCGGCTCGAGCACGCCACCCACCTGGGCCGCGGCGCTCAAATGAACGCGCTTACCAATCTGGGCGCAACTGCCTACCAGGGCATGGGAGTCGACCATGGCGCCGTCATCGACGTAGGCGCCGGCGTTGATAAACATGGGCGGCATGCAGGTGACCCCCTGGCCGACGTAACAGCCGTCGCGGATCGAGGAGCCGCCGGGCACAATGCGCACCCCGCTTGCGACGTCGAACTTGCGCAGCGGGTAACTGGATTTGTCGAAAAAGGGAATGCGGCCGCGGTCGGCCGACATGTCGACGATGGCGCCGATGCGGAAGCCAAGCAGGATGCCCCGCTTCACCCAAGCGTTGACCTTCCAGCCGAGCGCCGATTCCGCTGACGGCTCCGCTGCGCGCACCTCCCCGCGATTCAGGGCGGCCTTGAATTGGGCAAAGGCCTCGTGATACTCAGGACCGTAGGTAGTGGCTTTGGCTTCGAACAGGCGGTCGATCGTTTCCGAAAGCATGAAGGTCGAATTTTAACACGGCCTCCATACGGGCGGCCCGGGCGAGCTGCTGAAGTCTCTGCTACATCGACGACGCCTCCGTGATCTTGCCCGAAAACGGCGTGTCCATGAACACCCTGGCGTATCCGCCGTGGACGGCGACCATCACCGACAACTGGGTATCCACTTGACAGGCCCGGTCTGTAATCTTCACGCAGGGCCACGCCCGTCTTTGGCGGGGACCTGCGGTTTTTTCGGCACACAAGCCGCAGGCCCCCCGCAGACAACACGGTGGCCCGCGCAGCGACGATTCTTGGAAATCAGGCCGCTCAAACGAGAAAGGAGTGTCGGGCGATGGGGTCCCGGTTCGCAGCGCGAGGCAGCCTCCAGAGCGACAGTGCGCACCCAGTCCTCTTCGGCCGTATCAACAGGATCAAGTGACCGTTCGGTTTCTTGCTCCTCGGCCGGCGACCGGGGGCTTTCCTGGGTTCCAGGGGGCATCACGGTCCATCCTTGGTGCTCCAATTCCCAAGATAGCCAGACCGCGATCGGATGGCTATGGTACTGAATTCTCAGGGCTATGATCTGACAATACTGGAGTTGTACGGCAAGAGCCCTAGGCGGACATCCGGGAATCCTGGACGACGGCCAGTCCCAGCGACTCCAGCACCTTCTCGATCTTGGCGAGGTTCGCCGGCTGGACGGGCACCATGGGGAGACGATAGACGGGCTCGAGCAAGCCCATGAGAGCCATGGCGGCCTTTACCGGGCCGGGATTGGATTCGACAAAGTTGATTTCCATGAGGGGGAGATACCGCCGGTGGAGCTCCCGGGCGCGGGCGAAGTCACCGGCGAGGCACAGTGCGGCGAGTTGTGACATCTGGGCCGGAATCTCGTTGGAGGCCACCGAGATGATCCCGCGGCCGCCCAGGGCCATCAGCGGCAGGGTGATCGAGTCGTCGCCGGAGAGTACAGTGAAGCTTTCGGGCGCCTGGTTCAGCAGGTTGGCCATCTGCCCGATGTTGCCGGAGGCTTCCTTGACCCCGATGATGTTGTCGATGGTGGCGAGTCGGGTCATGGTGGCCGGATCCACGTTGGCGCCGGTACGGCCGGGGACGTTGTAGACCACGATCGGCAGGCGGGTGGAGGCGGCGATCGCTTTGTAGTGCTGATAAAGTCCTTCCAGGGTCGGCTTGTTGTAATACGGGGTCACCGAGAGCAGACCGTGAGCGCCAAGGGCCTCGATTTCGCGAGCCAGCTCGATGACCTCCTGGGTGTTGTAGCCGCCGGCGCCGGCGAGCACGGGGACCTGGCGCGATGCCGCCTCTTCGAGGGTAATCTCGACCACGCGCAGGTGCTCGCGGCGGGTCAGGGTAGGGTTTTCGCCAGTGGTGCCGCAAGGAACCAGAAAGTGAATGCCGGCTTCTACCTGGCGGCGCACTAAGCGCCGCAGCGTGGCTTCATCCAGGTTCGCGTCGCGCCGAAAGGGGGTAACTAGGGCCGTTCCGCATCCTTCAAATTTCATGGGCACCTCAGTTAGAAAGCCACAGAGGCACAGAGACACAGAGAGAAGAAATTAGGATTCTCTGTGCCTCTGTGTCTCTGTGGCATTCTATCCAAACAAGACGTCTGCGAATTCGTGTACGCCTTTCTTGCCTTTGACCCACTGGGCGGCCTTGAGCGCGCCGCGGGCGAAGCCCACCCGGCTGCGGGCGGTGTGGGTCAGGGTGATGGTGTCGGCCTCGGAATCGAACCCGATTCTGTGCTCGCCAGGGATCGCCCCGGCGCGGTTCGAGGCCACGTCGATCCGTTTCGAGTAACCGGCCTGCTGCATCACTTCCACCAGCTTGAGCAGCGTACCCGAGGGGGCGTCCTTCTTCATCTTGTGGTGGATCTCGTAGGCCCAGGCGTCGTAGTCCGGCTCGTTCTGGAGCCACCGGGCGGCGACTTCGACGATCTTCGAAAACACGTTCATCCCGACCGAGAAATTCGGGCTGTAGACCAAGCCGGTCGAGGCACGCTCGACGGCGGCACGCACGCGGGGCAACTGGTCGAGCCAGCCGGTGGCGCCGACCACTAGGTTCACGCCGAGCGCCGAGATCCGCTCGATGTTGTCCACGGCGGTCGAGGGCGTGGAAAACTCGATGGCCACATCGATCTCGCGGAAATTCTCCCGCGTGATTCCGGCCCCGTTCACGTTGTTGTCGATGTCGAGCTTGAGGGGCACCTCGAAGCCGAACTCGGGGGCCAGCGATTCAACCAGTTTCCCCATTTTGCCGTAGC
>JACQDI010000811.1 GCA_016201195.1 Acidobacteriota bacterium
CCATCGCGAAGCAGGCGGCCGAAGAATTCCACCAGCATTTCCACCGGCACGCTGCGCCGAGCCATTTTGAGATATTCCTTTTGCTGGCCGGAGATCCGTTCGGTACCAATCGTGATCGGCATAGTCACCAACTCCTCAGGGCTAGGCTAGTAAGCCTCCAAGACCTCGGTTCTCTGGCGACGCCTAACGACCCAGGCGTTCAGCAGCGACGCGTTCTGTGCGCCGCCTGCAGCGCTTGTTAGCCAGACTCGCGCCGATTGCCGACTCCTTTCATGAGAACTATCGCCCCTTTTGGAAGAGTTCGCAAATCATAGACGAAGCCTTGCCAGCCGGCTCTCCCTCGGTGCGGCGGCTGTAGTGCCGGGTTCGCAAGACCTCCACTACCCGGTTGTACAGCCTCGGCACGGGATGGCCGGGGAACAATCCCAACGGAGAACGACGATAGGCGATGGGCTCGTTCATTGCGATCCCACCCGCAGCGCCTCATGGTGACAAATACCACCCCATTAAACTACCCCTCAATCTGCGTGTCAACCGATTTTTGGGAATTTTCCGGATAATTCACTTCTGATACCTGTTCCGTAGCCCCTAACCGATACACACTGCTAATGACCGCGTTGTGCTCGAGGGAGAGGTCCCCGAACAGAATCTCGCGCGAGCCGTAGAGAATGACTCTTACGAGGCGGTCGCCGTACAAGTCTTCCAACCGGCGGCGCAATTCCGCCAGAATGGCTCTCAATTTCCCGTCAAGCGCCGGAGTGAGGGCCCCAGCGGCCTGATCGAGCGACATCGTCAGAATCTCCTTCTCTAAAGATCAGCCGAATCCGCTGGAGGTGCACCCCTTCCGGCAAGAACGGGCAAGCCGGAGGCTTACCCTACTCGTCCCACAAGCGGTGGCCGGTTTGGTGGATGAAGACGTCCTCGAGCGTGGGCTTCGAGACGGTGACGGAGTCGATGCGGCCGGGGAAGGCTTCTACCAACTGGGCGATGAACTCGTGGCCGTGTTCGCGCTCGATGCGGACTACGCCGTCGACGACCGACGCGTCGAGGGAGAAGCGCTCCTTGACCTCGCGGCAGAGGGAGTCGGGGTCGCGGGCGCCCAGGGCGATTACGTCGCCGCCGATTTGCTTCTTCAATTCTTCGGGGGTGCCCTCGGCGACCAGGCGGCCAGAGTCGAGGATGCCCAGGCGGTCGCAGCGCTCGGCTTCCTCAAGGAGATGCGTCGTCACCAGCACCGTGACGCCGGCCGAGTCGCGGAGATGGGTGAGGTACTCCCACAGGTCGCGGCGGCCGCCGGGATCCAGGCCCGCAGAGGGCTCGTCGAGCAGCAACAGGTCCGGATGGTGCAGCAGGCCCTTGGCCAGCTCGACCCGGCGTTGCAGGCCGCCGGAAAGGGTCTCCACGCGGTCGCCGGCGCGGTCGGAAAGGCCGACCCGCTCGAGCGATTCCCGCACCCGTTCTTTCAGCATCCGGCCGTGCAGGCCGTAGAGGTGCCCCTGGTGGTAGAGGTTCTCGGCAGCGGTGAGCTTCTTGTCGAGGCTGGCGGCCTGGAAGACGACGCCGATGCGGCGGCGCACGGCGTGGGGTTCCACCGCCACGTCCAGGCCGAAGACACGGGCGGCGCCGGAAGCGGGCACGAGCAGCGTGGAGAGGATCCCAAACAGGGTGGTCTTGCCGCCGCCGTTGGGGCCGAGCAGGCCGAAGATCTCGCCGCATGAGACGCGAAAGGTCACCCCGTCGAGCGCGGTGCGGTCCCCGTAACGGAACGTCAGGTTTTGGACCTGGATGGCCACGTGGCTACCGCTTGTCGAGCACCATCAAGGTATAGACAAGGGGCAGATAGATAACGGAGGCCTGGAGCAGGCGCCGCGCTTGCAGGCGGGTGCGCACTCCCAGGCCGAAGTACAGGAAGGCGAGGCCCAGAGCCAGCGTGCCGCAGAAATAGACGGCGCCGGAGAGGCCGAGCAGCGTGGGCAGCACGCTGACCACCAGCAGGGCCACGGTGTAGCCGACGATCTGGCGGCGCGTGGCGGCGCCGTCCGGCTCGACCACCGGCAGCATGACGATGCCGCCGCGCTCGTAGTCCTCGCGGTAGAGCGTGGCGATCGACAGGAAGTGCGGGAACTGCCACAGGAACAGGATTCCGTAGAGCACCCAGCCTTCGAGGGTGAGCCGGCCGGTGGCGGCGGCGTAGCCCATCAGTATAGGCATGGCGCCCGGAAACGCCCCGACCAGGGTCGCGTGCGGGGTGCGCTTCTTGAGCGGCGTGTAGCAGAGCAGGTAGGTCAGGCAGGTGAAGGCTCCCAGGAACCCGGTCAGCCCGTTGACCGCGGCGGCGAGATAGACGACTCCCGCCACCGACAGGGCGACGCCGAACCAGAAGGCCCGCGCCGGATCCAAGCGCCCGGCGGGCAGCGGCCGCTTCTCGGTGCGGCGCATTTTGCCGTCGACCTCGCGCTCCATCCACTGGTTGAGCGCGGCCGTGCCGCTCGCCACCAGGGCCGTGCCCACGCAGGCGTGGAGCAGCAGCAGCCACGAGCCCAGGGGATGCGGCGAGCCCAGATAGAAGCCGACCGCCGTGCTCATCAGGATGAGCCAAGTGACGTTGGGCTTGGTCAGCTCGAGGTAGTCTTTCATGCAGCGATAGGAACCGCCTGCCCCTCGCGGCGGTGGAGAAGCCAGCATACCAGAGTCAGCCAGACGCTGCACGCCAAAGTTAGAGCGCCGGTGGCCACGTGGGCCACCGTGGTCCAGACCATAAAGGGGAGCGGCTGCGCGGCGTCACGGGTGGCCTCGCGGACGATGTAGGATCCTGCACCGAGCAGCAGTTGGGCGACGAGCAGGACTGCCAGAATCGCCGCCGGCTGTACCAGGGCGCGTTGGGTGGAATGACGGGACAGGACCCGGTAGAGGGTCGCCATCACCATCACCGTGACCACGCCGGCGCCGATCAAGTGGGGGATGATGCCGAAGCCCTTGTGCCGCAGGGCCGCCCCCATCGCCAGTTGGAGGAAGATGGAGAGGGTGGTGAGGGCGGGCAGGGTCCAGGGACTCGATCCTTCCAGAGGCTGATTCCAGCGCTCGCTGGTGACCAGGGCCAGGGTGACCGTGATGCAGAAGAAGGTCTGGGCCAGGCAGGCGTGTCCGACCGAAACCAGAGTGGGCAACAGAAACAGCACCGTAATGCCGCCCAGAACACCCTGGGCGATGACGGCCCCGAGGGCGATG
Source organism: Acidobacteriota bacterium (assembly GCA_016201195.1). Lineage (GTDB taxonomy): Bacteria > Acidobacteriota > Terriglobia > Bryobacterales > JACQDG01 > JACQDI01. Next base: position 3,229 of record JACQDI010000811.1, read on the forward strand.
AACCCCAACCGGCGGACCCAGCGGCGCTCCTCGCGGCGCCACAGCCAGTACACCAGGCCGATGGTGAGCATCCCCACGAACGTGGCCACCATGCGGTGGCCATGTTCGTAGCGGATGTTGCCCACCCAGGGCGGCGTCAGGCTGCCGTAGCTGAGAGGCCAGTCGGGCACGGCCAAGCCCGCCTCATTGCTGGTCACAAGAGCCCCGGCAATAATGAGGCAAAACGTGGCGCAGGCGGTGAAGACCGCGTAACGGTGAAGCCCGCGATGCACTCGACTACTCACCCTTAAATGAAAACTCGACGGTCTGCGTGGCGGAGGTGGCCAGAGTGACCTTCTGCTCGGCAGTGCCGAATTTCTCATGCCAGGCTTCCAGCGTGTAGTCGCCCGGCGGCAGGCCCTTGATCTCGAAGGCGCCCGTGTCCCCGGTGACGGCGTAGAACGGATGTTCCACCACGCCGATGTACGACCGCATCCAGGGATGAACGTTGCACTTGACGGCGATCATGACCTCCGGACGGGCGAACTCCTTCTCGATGGGCTGGCCCTTGGGAGGCTGCGACTGGTTCCACTCGCGATTGGCCTTGGGCATGGGGTGCACGTTGTGGGTGGTCGGATCGCTGTTGGAGACGGAGAGCTTCTGCCCGATGCGAACGCCGATCACGTGGGGCTTGTAAATGCAGCCTTGCTGATCGAGCATGACCGGGGTGGAGGCCGGCTCGAAGTTCTTGCCCTCCAGGCCCGCCTTGACGTAGACGAACACGTTGGCCAAAGTCCCGTTGGCGTTGGCGACTACTTCCTCGACATAGGCTGGGGTGGCGTGCAGGCCCTTGCAGTCGGGCTCCGCGTCCATAAGGATGGGCCTTTTGGCCGGAGCCTTGCCGGCAAAGCTCACCTTGCCGGTGATAGTGGCGGCGGTGGCCGGATCCACTTTGGTGACCGGACCGCCGGCGGCGGGGGCCGCCTCCTTGGCCGCTTCTTCCTTCTTTTCGCCGCCGCCGCATCCCGCGGCGACCAGCAGGGCCGCTATAGCAGCGGCGGTAAACATTTTCTGGTAAGTCATAGTTTTGTCAAAAACCTCTCTATTGGTTGCGAATTATTGTCCGAGTCGTCGAAGCTCCTCGGGTGTGAATTGGAACATGTACCGGACCAGCAGCTCGGCATGATCCCGAGTGTAACCCTTGAAGCTGTCCGGCAAGGGGCCGTTGAACACCCAGTGGTCGCCTTCGCGGCGGAACAGGCCCGAAGGCATGGCCGTGCCCGGCGCAATCAGCGCCGGATCGAGCAGCCACCGGAAGGTCCAACCCGGCTTGAGCCGCTCCTTGGCCATCAGGAAATTGGGAGCGGTAGCCCGGGCGTCGTGCGCGGCATTGCCGGTGGCATGGCACTTCAGGCAGGGCGCTCCCTTACTGGTGAACAACTGGCGCGCCATGGTCCGCTCGGCCTCGGTCAGCGCCTCCGTGCCCTTCCTGGGCTGGACGAACGGCGAGGCCTGGGAGGAGAGGGC
>JACQDI010000812.1 GCA_016201195.1 Acidobacteriota bacterium
GTGAAGAAGGCGATAGTCACCAGCCCGACGGCTACCGGCAGCGCGGAAGCCCGCTTCGCCGGCAGCGCGGCCAGAGCCACGCCGCAGAACAACGCCAGCAGGATCTGCCAGCGCCAGCAGAACTGCACCATCCCGTAGCCGGGCAGCTTCATCAGCAATACTGCCGCCGGTCGCAGGAAAGCGAGAAAGCTGAATCCGGCCACCCATGGCAGCGCCCTTAGAAACAGACCGCTTCCGGAACCCGCATACGCCAGGGCGAACGCCAGGACCACCTGCGCCACCACGATCATCCGGCCGATCTGGTTGATCGACCGCCAGTCCCGCGCGTAAGCGGCGCCGGCGCCGGCCGGCCCGAGCAGCGTGCTCTCCAGGTAGTTGTGGCGCTCGCTCAGATAGCCCGGCCGCGCGTACGACCTGGCGTAGAGCTGCGGAATCCAGAACCACGCTGTCGCCAAGAGCACGGCGACCACGATCAGGCCCGCTCCGGCCAGCCGGCGAGGACTCAAGGCCGGCCACAACAGGGGGAGCAGGACCAGCAGCAGTACCAACACCAGGTATGTGGTTACGGTGTGCGTCAGGATCAAGCCGGCGCCGGCGAGAATTAGAACCACCACATGGACCGAAACCCGTCGTCCCTCCACGATCCGCAGGCCCGCGCCGGCGAGCAGCGCCACCCACAGCACGGCAAAGAACTGCGGATACATGCCGCGCCCCAGGCAGATGAAGGTGGATCCCGGCAGCAGAAGAACGATGCCCGCCGCGAGCAGGCTGCGGAACCGGGTCAGGAACGCCCGCGCCAGGTAGTAGATGCTCGCGCCGGTGGCGAGCACCACCAGCATCACTGCCCACCGCATGGCCTCCCGCACGTCCATGCGGCCGGCGAGCGCAATCCACGAAGTGAGCGCGGCAAAGAGCGGCGCATAAAGCACGAACGCCGGGCTGCCGCGGCCACCATTGGCCGTGGCCGCCCAGCGGGGCGGAAAATCGCCATCCTCGAGCGCGCGATGGTAATCCCGCGCCAGGGCCAGTTGACCCGCCTGGTCGGCCAACCGCCCGAACGATGGCGACCGCCAGAGGCTCCACGCGTAACAGGCCAGGACGAAAGCTGCAAGTGCTATCAAGAGGGCTGTGCGCACACTCCTCTATCGGCATATTCGGGCTGCCGCTGTGGAGGCCTTTCAACGCAGAGACCTGCGCGGGAGGGCGGGAAAAGGCAAGGCAAAGGTCAAAAGGCAAAAGTCAAAAGTCAAAAGTGTAGTGGCGGCTGCGCCGCTGCTTCTTCAATGGACCGCGGAACGAGGAGGCTTACTTTCCTCGCCCGGAGCGAAACCACTTGACCCCTGCCAGCAGACCGTAAAACACCAGGCACAGCCAGAAATCCACAGCCAGCCCCCAATCGAGCTCGAACGGCCGGTGTTGCGCCCGGTAGGGAAGTTTCGGCGACACAGCGAAGTAGACGGCGTTCCCCAACAAAACCGCCAAAAGGCTGTGCCAAAACCGGCGCTTCATGATGCGCGCCGAGTGTAACATAGAGCGAGGTTCCTCCATGACTCGAAGAGACTTCACGCTGATGACTGCCGCCGCAACCCTGAGCGCCCAGACGCCCATGCGGATTATCGACCCCCACGTCCATGTTTGGAAGCGCGACCCCGCGTATCCCTGGGCCAAGGAAACCGCCAATCCACCCACCGAGGACGCCACGCCCGAGATGCTTCTGGACCTGATGAAGGCCAACGGCGTCTCCCACACGGTCATCATCCAGGTGATTCACTACCGGTGGGACAACCGCTACGCCCGCGACTCGATCCGCAAGCACAAAGGGAAATTTCTCGGCGTCTGCCGGGTGAACCCGGAAAGCCCCGGCGCCCCCGACGACCTCTCGAAGCTGGTTCAGGAAGAGGGATTTCGCGGCGTGCGCATCAGCCCGGCGGCCAACGCCTCGGGCGACTGGATCGCCGGACCGCTCATGCCCCCGCTATGGCGGCGCACCCGCGAGCTGAAGATCCCCATGACCGTGCTGACCTCGACCTCACGCCTGCCCCAGGCGGCGCGCCTGATCGAGCGCGAGCCCGACCTCGACGTGGTCATCGACCACATGGCCGATTGCCCGATCGACCGGCCTGCCGAGCTGGCTAAACTCATTGCGCTCGCTCGCTACCCGCGGGTCTACGTGAAGATCTCCCACACCTGGTCGCTTTCCAAGCAGCCGTTTCCCTACCGCGACACGCACGACCAGGTGCACAAGCTTTACGACGCGTTCGGCCCGCAGCGCCTGATGTGGGGCACCGACTGGCCCCTGGTCGAGCGCCACTGCGGCTACGCCGGCGCGCTCAAGATCGTCCGCGACGAGTTGAAGTTTTTGAACGACGAGGACAAGCGCTGGATGCTGGCCAAGACCATCGAGCGCGTGTGGCCGTTTGGTTAGCTTTAACCTTAGTCCGAAGTTCCCAGTAGGATAGTGCGGAAGTCCTGAAGAATTCATAAGATACGAAAAAGCCCGCTGGGCGTTACTGGGTACACCTACAGCCGATACGGGACCTGCAGCAGATCGAACGCTCGCTGCTGGAGAGGCGTCGGCA
>JACQDI010000788.1 GCA_016201195.1 Acidobacteriota bacterium
CCTTCAACTCGTCAGGATGGACGGGCTTGGTGATGTAGTCATAGGCGCCGGCCTTCATCGCCTCCACTGCCGAGTCCACCGTCCCGAAAGCTGTGATCATCACCACGATAGTTTCCGGATACTCGGCGCGAACCTTCTTCAACAGCTCCAGGCCGGACGTACCCGGCATCTGGAGGTCGGTGATCACCAGGTCCTGCGGCGCCTGCTGCAGGATGGCCAGTGCCTCGTGGCCGGAGGCAGCCGTCCGAACCTCATAGCCGATTTGTCCAATCTGAACCTGCGTCACCCTCCGCAGGCTCTCGTCGTCGTCCACGACCAGAATTCGTCCTTTTCTCATAGGTTTCCCTTGGCGCGCAACGGCAGCAGAACCGAAAAAGTCATTCCTTTGTCGGTATTCCGTTCCACCGTGATCGTGCCGCCATGCTGTGTGACGATCCGGTGTGCCACCGACAGGCCGAGCCCGGTCCCACTCTCCTTGGTTGTAAAAAACGGGTCGAAGATCTTGTCGAGATCCTCCTCGCGGATACCGCATCCCTGATCCTTGACCTGAATCAACATGTCCGGGCCTTCCGGGCGCGCGCTGAATGCGATCTCCCCGCCTTGCGGCATGGCTTGGATGGCGTTGAGGGCGAGGTTCAGAACAACCTGCCTGAGCTGCTCCGGGTCACACTCGATAGTTGGTGTGCTGGCGGGGACGTCCTTCCGGAAGGTGATACCATGCCGCCCTGCCTCATGAGCGACCAAAGCGACAATCGAATCGAGCTTCTGGTAGATGGCCACCTGCTGGTACTCGGGCTGACGGGGCCGGGCAAAGTCCAGCAGGTTTGTCAACAACTGATTCAGGCGGCGGCATTCTTTTCGGATGATGCCGCGGAACTCCACGCGCATGTCATCGGAGGTCTCGGGCTGGTCCAGGACATTAACGGCCCCCTCGATACTGGCCAGAGGATTGCGGATCTCGTGGGCCAGGCTGGCAGCCAACTGGCCGATGGCGGAAAGCCGGTCGGCGCGCTTTAACTGTTCGAAGCTGTCCTGTAGCTCCCGATACACCTTGCTCAACTGCTGCGTGGTTTGCTCCAGCTCGCGCTTTCGCTTCTGCTCCCGATCGGCAAGCAATCCGGTCACAATCCCCACCAGGAAGAACACGACGATCTCGGCAAACTGATCCACCATGTAGCGCGGCTCATGGCTCCACACCATGACAATGTGGGGAATGTAGCAGATGCTGGACAGGGCAGCAGCGGCCATCCCGCCTCGCCAGCCGAAATAGATGGCCGCATACACAATTGGGAGGTAGTACAGCCGCTGAAAGATGATGTGCCAGAGAAGCAGAGACGGGGGCGTAATGTAGTGCGCCAAACTGGCGAAGCCAATGCCCACCAACGCGAGGACGATGCGGATTACATTCTCGTTCCTCAGCGCTCTGCCCAAGATTGGTGTTTCCAGCGTTACTTCTTTATCCATTCACGCTCCCTGATACTGGCAGACTGACATCTCATCGGCACCGGTTCACGCCGCGGCCGCGTCATACACCTTGGCTCGCTGGGACAGGTAGGTGTACGCCGCCAGAGCTGCTTTAGCCCCTTCGCCACAGGCAATGGCTACCCGCTTGCCGTAGGCAGTGGACACGTCGCCTGCGGCAAAAAGTCCCGGCGTCCGGGTCGAGCAGTCCGCGTTGATCTCAATCTCTCCGCGCTTGTTGGTTTCGACCAGGCCGGCGGCGATCCCGGAATCGGGGACGAAGCCGATCTCTACAAACACCCCCCCCACCGGTATTTCCCTTTCTTCGCCACCGCCGGCGGGCATCACGCGCAGCCCCTCGACTCGATCTGTTCCAAGCACCTCTCTGACGACGGTGTGTTCCAGTATAGTCAGATTCGGCATTACGCGGGCGCGAGCGATATCGTCCGCATCCCCGCTGAGCGAGCCGACGGCAATGAGGTACAGGCGACGCCCGACGGAGGCCAGCCGCGCGGCTGCTTGCAGGCCGGAATTGCCGCCGCCGATGATGGCGATGTCGCAACCATGGAACCGCTCCGCATCCTGCACCACGCTGAACGACACGACGCGGTGGAGAAGACGCTCCTCTCCAGGGACGCCCAGCATGCGCTGCTTCATTCCTGTGGCCAGAATGACCGCTTCGCACGCGTAGTGCCCGCCACGCCCGGTCCTGACATGAAGACACCCTGCGCTCGTCGTCAGGACCGTTGCTCGGTCGAGACGGTGTTCCACAAAGTGCGAGTGCAGAAGCTGGTCCCGGAAGCGGGCCGCCAACTCGCGCCCCTCGATGATCTGGAAGCCCATGTAATTTTGCATGTCCACGCTTTCCACGGCTTGCCCACCGATTCGGTCGGCAATCAGAAGCGTGTGGAGCCGCTGGATCGAGGCGTAGAGAGCGGCGGTCAGCCCCGCCGGGCCGCCCCCGATGAGGATGAGCTGAAATTGCGCCCGCTCCGGGGCAGGGGACGACAGGTAGCGGTCGGGGTCTCGCTCGAACAGCTCCGCGCAACCAGCCGAGCAGAACCAGAAGCTGATGCCGCCGTGCTGCCGCTCGGCCATGGCCCGTTCTTGCTCGATCTCCATGTGGCAGACCGGGTCACGGACAATCTTGTTTGACGTGCCTTCTATCATGGCTTCCTATCTGATAGTCAATCGCCTCCGGTCCCAAATGAGAGGGAGGGGAACAGCCGGCGCGGCGGTCTCTTGCTTCCGAGGTCGTCTACGAACGCCCCAGCGCTTGCGAGCTGCTCACCGAGCAGCCGGGCGGCCAGCACGGCCGGTACGTAGTCCTGCGTTTCGCGGGGGAGCAATCCGAGCCGGGCCAACTGCCAGAAATCGCGGGCGCCGGCCCGCTCGATGGCTGCGGCGACGCGTTGCTCCCCGGCGTTATAGGCTGCTAGAGCCAGCAGCCAATCGCCAAAGGTTTGGTGCAGGAACCGCAGGTGGCGGGCTGCAGCGCGAGTGGCTTGCGCCGGGTCACTACGATCATCGCGTCCGTTGACGGAGAGGCCATAACGAGCCGCCGTCTCCGGAATCAGTTGCCAGATGCCTGCTGCGTTTTTCGGCGACCGCGCTAGGGGGTTATAGCCACTCTCCACCAGCCCGACCCAAAGCACATCGAGCGGTACGCCTTCTTCGGCAAAGATCCGCTCGATCATGGGCCGGTATTTACCAAGCCGTACTAATGATGCCTGGAAATGCTCCTGGCCTCTTGTCCGGAAGTACCGGACAAAATGGTTCACGATTTCCGGGTGCCCAGGCGCCTGTTTGAGAATCCGGGCCGGCGACTGTTGGGGTGCGGCCCGGCGCCAGTCCTGAGAACTCTTCTCCAGTTCTGCAAACTCCGATACCCGCTCCAG
>JACQDI010000789.1 GCA_016201195.1 Acidobacteriota bacterium
GCGGCAAGCCATCGACCGCCGCGCCGCCGAACTCGATCACGTGGTGAAGACGGGCCGCACTCACCTCATGGACGCGCTGCCCATCCGCATGGGCCAGGAGCTGAGCGGCTGGTCGAGCCAGGTAGCTCACGGCATCGCGCGGCTGGAGTCGTCGCTGCCACGAGTGGCCGAGCTGGTGCTGGGCGGCACGGCCATCGGCACTGGCGTCAACGCCCATCCCGAGTTCGCCCACCGCATCTCAGCCAAGATCGCCGCGATGACCGGCCTGCCCTTCGCCAGCAGCCCGAATTTCTTCTACGGCATGAGCAGCCAGGATACGGCGGTGGAGCTGAGCGGCCAGCTCAAGGCCGTCGCCGCCGGGCTGATGAAAATCTCGAACGACCTGCGCTGGATGAACAGCGGCCCGCAAGCCGGCCTCGCCGAGATCGCCCTCCCCGATCTGCAGCCCGGCTCGAGCATCATGCCCGGCAAGGTGAACCCGGTCATCCCCGAGGCGACCACGATGGTCTGCGCCCAGGTGATGGGCAACGATGTGACCATCACCGTCGCCGGCCAGGCGAGCAACTTTCAGTTGAGCGTCATGCTGCCGGTCATCGCCCGCAACCTGCTCGAGAGCATCCACCTGCTCTCGCGGGTGGCCACGCTGCTCGCCGACAAGGCCATCGCCGGCTTCAAAGCCAATGAAGCCCACGTGGCCGGCCTGGTCGACCGCAACCCGATCCTGGTAACGGCCCTGAACCCGGTGATCGGCTATGAGCTGGGCGCCAAGATCGCCAAGCGCGCCCTGGCCGAAGGTCGCAAGCTCAAGGATGTGGCCGCCGAGATGACCAACCTCAAGCCCGAAGAGCTCGACCGTCTGCTTGACGCGCGCCACATGACCGAGGGAGGAATCTCCAAGTAATTTGGTGATTTGGCGATTTAGTGATTTGGTGATTGGGCGAGCCGCACCGTTGTGTACTGATGCGGGCCCAACGGCGCCTCGACTGCGCCGCCGCTGGTGGGCAGCGGCTTTAGGTTTTCTTCGACTCCGTTTGCCAGATACGCGCCACTCACCGTGAACGGGAACCCGGCGAGTCGTGCCGTTCCGTGGCGTCCCGCGGTCTCGAGCAGCCGCACGATGATGCCGTTGCCATCCTCGGCGGGCTTGACCGCAGCCACCTGGACGTTCTCCGCCGAAACCGTGAAGAACGACCTCTGCGCCATGGGAAGCTTCGCCTCCCGCCGCGAAAAGGCGACGTTGGTGGTGTCGTAGTAGGGGTAAACCACGAGCGGCGAACGCGTGGCCGCGTCGAATCGGGCCAGCGCCTCACTCGTCAGGCCGCAGCCACTGGTGAGGAAATAGCGGAACGTAAACTCGCCCCCCTGCGCCGCCTTGTAGTTGGTGAACCAGTAATTGTTCATGACGTAGGAAAACACGTGGCCGTTCGATGGCTCGAGGTGCTTGGGCCAGCGGCCGCGGTTAATGTCGGTCAGCGTGACGAGGGGCGCGTCGGGCGTGGCCCAGGCGATCGTGACCTCCTGATCCCGGGCCACAATCAGGTTCTGCGTGGTGAACCACTCCTTGCCCGCGCCCGGTAATTGGTCCTTCTCCACCCGCACGAACCCGTTTTGGATCTGGTAGGCCAGCTCCGGCGGTGAGACGCGGAACGGGAACGCGAAGTACACGGCCTCCTTGGCCCGCACTTCCTCCTTCTCCAGCCGGTTCACCACGTCGATGCGCTTGATGTCGTCGTAGACCGTAATCTCTGTTTCAAGCTTCGGGATGTGCTCCGCGCGGGCGCGCACCTTCACTCGCCGGCCATAGGGCGTGCGCACGTTCTCCACCAACTGCGCCTCCCGGGAGCTGCTGATTTCGAGCTTCGCTGGGGGCAGGGAAGTCAGGTCGTGCAGGATGCGCGAGTCCTCTCCGCCGCTCGCGTAGAGCAACTCGTTCAGCTTGTACGGCGCCGACGCGTCCGCCAGCTCGCGCACCAGTTCCTTGTCGAACACCGAAGCGATGGCGCCGGTCCGCGGGTCGAGCCGCACGCGATAATAGCGGCTCTCGACCTCCGAGCTTCTTGAACTGTCCGGAGCGGCTGCCTGCGCCGGCCGGTTGCGCACACTGTAGGTTCGGTAGCCGAGGGCAGGGACGTCCCGGGCCAGGAATCGCGCCACCCGGTAGCCGTCCCGCTCGAGGACCGTGTCCAGCTCCACCTCGCGCCCGCTTCCCCAGTCCACCACGTACTGGCCCAGGTTCAGCTCGACCTGGACCGCGTCGGTGCGTGGCCGGACGTCGGGGTTGAACACGTAGAGCATCGGCCCGTCGCGTCCGATGTGCTGCACCAGGCGATTCAGCGAGCGCGTGAGCAAGTCTTTGGCCGCCCAGTGGGCGCGCCAGGCAAAGCTCTGCTTCACCTCCCATTGCCGGGTCACGAACTCACGATCCGGCTGCCGGATGCTGGTGTGCGCGCCCCAGGTGTGCTCGTCGTAGAACATGAGGTTCTTCCATGCCTCGCGGAATTCCTCAGCCGGATGGCGCAGCCGGGGATCCAGGCTGCACGCCAGCGCGCTCGCCATCTCGGCCACCGGCAGTAATCGCTGCGTCTCGCGGTTGACCGCGGTTTCCCGGGCCGTGGACGCGGCTCCATCCTCCCAATAGGCGCCGCCGTCGCCGCGCCGCACCGGCAGCTTGCCGCCGAAGTTCTTCTCCACATACGCGTAGTAGTCGCTGTCCAGCGCGGGGACGATCTTGGGGAACTCGTAGGCGCGGTTCCACTCCTCGACGACCCGCGTTTCCCCGTGTCCGATCTCCGCGTTGTCGGTGTAGAGGCCGTAGACCAGCACCGCGTCGGTGGGATACTCGGCCCGCCGGTATCGCGCCAAAAACTGCGGGATGGTGGTCTCCAGCGCCTCCACCGAGCCGTCCTGCCGGCCGAGCAAACGATGAAATTGCAGGTACGATCGCGCGTACCAGCTCATCACTCGCGCGCCGTCCGCGCCTTCCCACCAGAAGGGAGAATCCTCGTTGAGGGTGCTGTGCTCGAGCAGCGGGGCTCGGGTCTGATTGCTACCCAGGGCGAACCCCTTCACGCCCACCCCGGCCAGCAGCGTTGGCACGAACCAGGTGTGCGACGGCGCGTCGGTGAGGCAGGCGAACTGGAACGGCAGGCCGTGCTTCTTGTGCAGCGCGTAGCTGGTGTAAAGCGCCCGGTACAGCTCCTCGCCCGTGCACATGCCGGTCATGAGATTCAGGTAGAGCGCGCTCACCCCCACGCGGCCCTGGGCGGCCAGCTCCAGCAGCCGCCGCGCCCGCGCCCGCTCCCGCGACTGCAAATAGTTCTCCGCCAGCCACGACGTTTCGAAGTTGAACTTGTAGAACGGGAACCGGCCGACCAGGTCGATGACGCCGTCGGTGTTGCGGTTGTCCAGCTCCTGGATGTGGGGCTGGATGTCGGTGAAGCCGATGTCGTTGTGGATCTTGAAGCCCGCGAACAGCCGCCACCGCTTCTCGGGAACAAACTGCCCGCTCGCTTCCGCGCGGCGCTCGCCGGAAACCAGGCGCAGCGTCATCGGCTGCGCGGCATCCACCGCCGGAACCTCGACCCGAAAC
>JACQDI010000790.1 GCA_016201195.1 Acidobacteriota bacterium
CGGCACCGTGAAGGTGGAGAAGCGGATGTCCCGGGGACTTACCTTCACCTCGTTCTACACCTGGGGTAAGTCCATCGACGAGGCCAGCAACGATTGCGCCGCCGGTGGCATAACCTACTACAATCGGAGCCTGGAGAAGGCGCGGTCTAACTACGACGTCGCGCACCGCTGGATTACCTATGCGATTTGGGATGTGCCGGTCGGCAAAGGGAAACGGTGGATGAATAGCGGAGGCCTGGTGAGCAAAGTCATCGGCAACTGGCAGTTGTCGGCGATCCAAAGTGCTGAAACGGGGGCCCCTCTGACCTTTTCCCAGAACGGCCAGTTACCGGGCAACGTGACGAACGTTTACCTGCCGGGAGCGCAGCGTCCGAATATGGCCCCTGGGAAGACGTACGACGATATCCAACTGGACTGGGACCGGAAGGGTCCTTGCCGGCACATCGTCGCCTGCGCCTTGCCGTGGGCCGACATCAACGCGTTTGCCGTTCCGCCTTCGTACACTCCGGGACAGGCGGGACGGAACATCATCAACTCGCCGGGCATGTTCTGGCACCAGTTCGCCCTGTCGAAGCAGATTCCTGTTACCGAGCGCATCAAGGGAACGCTGCGCGCCGATTTTACCGCGCCGTTCAAGTATCCCTTCTTCTCGGCGCCGAACACGGCCGTGAACTTCCGCAACCCGACACAGTTCGGCAAGATCACGTCCCAGCAAGGGGGGTTCTCGGGTTTGGGAGCGCGGACGGAGACGATGATCATCTTCAAGTTGGAGTTCTAATTTAGCAGGAGGCGCTTTTTCAACCTCACAGACCGGCGCCGTCCTTTGCGGGCGGCGCCGTTTTTTTCGATCGCTTCATCGAAGCGCCTACCCGGGTTGACACGGGGCCTGGATTTTCCGGTACGGCCACGCTGGTGGGGACGGTCACAGACACCACCGGCGCGGTGGTGGCCGGCGCCAAAGCTACTGTAGTCAACACTGAGACGTCGTTCGTGTCGAACTCGGTCACCAACAACGAAGGCTACTACTACGTACCGTATCTCAACCCGGGCACGTACCAGCTCCAGATCGAGGCGGCCGGGTTCAAGAAGTACGTGCGGGACGGGATCATCCTGCGCACGAACGAGCAGCCGCGCATCGACGTGCAGCTCGAGGTGGGCAGCGTGAGTGAGTCGATCGAGGTGACGGGGGCGCCGCCGCTGCTCGAGACCGAGACGTCAGTCGCCGGCGGCATCCTCGGCGTCGATACCATCGTCAAAATCCCCGTCTTGCAGAAGCTGGTGTTCCGAATTACTATGTACCTGCCTGGCACACAGGTCGTCAATGGCCTGCACGCCGTCGGCCAGCGCGAGCGGTCCATGGGCTACATGCTGGACGGCCTGAGCGGCAAGGAGCCCGTCCGCGGCCCAGTCAACGCCACCAACCAGGTGGTGACCTCCACGACCGACGCCCTCCAGGAGGTGAAGCTTTACACCACGGGCGTCCCGGCCGAGTTTGGACACTCCGGCGGCGGCCAGCTCTCGGCCGTCTTCCGCTCGGGCACCAACCAGCTCCACGGCAGCATGGAAGACCGTTACACCAATAAGGAGCTGATGCACTGGAACTATTTCGACGTCGACAAGTTTACCCAGCCGTTCACCTACCATGAAATCACCGGGGTCGTTTCCGGCCCGGTGCGGCTGCCCAAAATGTACAATGGCCACGATAAGACCTTCTTCCTGTTCGGCTACGCCCGCCACCACGAGGAGGGCGGGGAGAACATCTTGCGGGACGTCCCCAGCCAAGCCATGCTCAACGGCGACTTCAGCTTCCCCGGGAGCACCCAAACCCCGAACCCCCTCTACGATCCGCTTTCCACGCGGCTCGAAGGCGCCACATGGGTCCGCGACCGGCTGCCCAACAACCAGGTCCCGGCATCGCGCTTTGACCCCGTGGCGAAGAATTTCCTCAGCCACAACCCGTTCACCGCGCCCAACGCCCCCGGGTTCATCGACCGCCTCGGCCCTCACGAGAACCTGGCGATGGCCACCCATTACCTCTCTTTCCGCACGCGTTTCGACGTCAAGATCGACCACCAGTTTTCCCCCCAGCACAAGATTTTCGGACGCTATTCCCAGTCTCATCACCGGGCCTTCAGCGACCGCTGGGCGATCGAAATCGCCTGGCGTCTAATCGACCCCAACACCGTGCCCATCCCCATCGACCAACCGAACGCGGTCGTCTCGGACATCTACACCATCAACCCCACCACCATCAATGAAGCCCGGCTGGGGATGAACCGCCGCCACCAGACGCGCTCCCCCGAGAGCCTCGGCCAGGACTGGGCCAAGCAGCTTGGCATGCCCAACGTCGCCAAGGACACGTTCCCCGGCTTCAGCATCAGCGGGTACAACTACCGCGTGCAGCCGGGCGGGTTCTCCCAGCAGGTGGCCGAGGACCTTACTTTCCAGGACAACTTCACCAAGGTGATCGGCAAGAACACGCTCAAGTTCGGCTACGAGCTGATCCGTACGCGCTACAACAACCTGAGTGAAGCCCTGCCCTCCGGGCAATACACGATGGGCGGCACTGATCTGCCCCTCACTCCCAACACCGGCAACAACTTCGCCGCGTTCCTGTTGGGCAGCGTCAGCCAGGCCACCTTCACCAACAGCGTTGCCACCTGGCTTCCGCGCTGGTGGTCCCACGCCTGGTACGTGCAGGATGACTGGAAGCCGATTCGGAACCTCACCTTCAACCTGGGCGTCGCAGAACTTCAAGCCTTATCCCCAGTTCGGCGCCATCCAGCACTACAGCAATTACGGTCACAACACCTATCACGGCCTCACGCTGCGCACCGAGAAGCGGTTCTCCCGTAGCTTCTTCCTGAACAGCTTCTACACCTTTTCGAAGTCCCTCGACGATGTGGACAGCGACGGCGGGGCCGGCGGGGTTACATTCTACAACCGCCGCCTGGAAAAGGGCCGCGCCAGCTATGACGCCACCCATCGCTTCGTCACCGTGTTCATCAGCGAATTGCCCTTCGGTAAGAAGCGGCACTTCCTGCACAGCGGCCCGCTGGAGAAGGTTTTCGGCGGCTGGGATTTCATGTACAGCCACACCTTGCAGAGCGGTACGCCCGTGACCATCTCCTTCGCCGGCAGCCCGTTTAACTACCTGCCCGGCAACCGGCGCGCCAACCAGGTGGCGCCGAACGACGAGGCGTATACAAAGGACTGGAGCATCGGCCCGAACCGCTTCCCCACCTCGGCCCAGAACCGCTACTTCAATCTCAACGCATTTCAGTACCCGGCCGCCTTCACCCCCGGAACCCTAGGCCGCAACACCCTGACAGGGACCGCCATCAACTGGGGGCAGTTTTCGCTCTCCAAGGAGTTTCCCATCCGGGAAAGGTTGAAATTCATCCTGCGGTGGGACATGAACAACCCCTTCAAGACCCAGGCCCTGGCTGACCCCGATAGCGTGTTCAACCTGCAGAACTCCGGCACCTTCGGGCGCTTCACCGGCACCCGCGGCTCGTTCAGCGATATCGGGGGGCGGTTACACTCGTTGCTCGTGCTCCGGCTGGAATGGTGAGGAGGCACGGAAGTACGGCGGCCAAATGCAACAAGGACCGCTGTTCCCGGCGCTGCTCACCAACACCGGGAGGTGACATGAAGGAATCGATCATCCCGGCTGGTGGTTTCCCATTTCGGTAGAGCACGGCTCAGAAGTCCTGACCGTGAGTGTCCCAGAACAGCCTGGTTCGCCGACGCCGGCAACGCGGTGAGGCCGCGTGAGCCGGTGCCGCAGACGCGCATCTTTGGAATTCTTTGCTGTCGAGTGTAACGATCCATGGTTTACCGATCACTATATAACTGAGGGAGGCCGTTATATAAGTAGCCTTGCAGCGTACGGGTCGGACGCGAGCACAAGCCGCTCGGCACGGGTCGAGGGGCCGGACGTGATCACCGGGCACAGCCTCACAAGCGCCCGCGGCTGACGCGCAGATCGTTAGGCGCTTAAAACTTTTGGCGCGAGCCAGAACGCCGAAACAAACAAAAACAACAACAAGAAAGGCAGAGGCTAATATGAGTCTTACGTATACGCTGGTGCGCGAATGTCTCAATAACGTGGACGATATTGCCGGTCGTTGACAGATTGAGGGGGGCAAGGTAATGCAACGCGAGCAACATGTGGCCAACTACTCCAGTGTGAAGCGGGTGAGTTGTGGCACACACGAACAGAATACCGCCATGCTGTGGATCACGCTGTTCTTTCTGAAAGGAAAACCACCGGAGAACATGACATTGCATGGCGCCCATGATTTCAACAGCGGCGGTGAAATCGGCAGCGTGAGCGCAGCCTCGTCGGCTTTTGCGTCCTACATCGGGAAGCAATTCAAACGCGTCGTCAACACGCTGACCATCGTCTAACGCGGTGCAAGGGGGCGGCCAGAAGCGATGGCATCCTGACGGCAGGGAGTTGTATTTCCTTTCCATCGACCGCCAGATGATGGCTGTCCGTGTAAGACCCGGCCCGTGCCCGGATTCGATGCCCCCGTCGCATTGTTCCGGCTGCCAAACTCGGCTGTTCAGATGGGCGCGTCCAATATAGGCTACGACGTCAGCGCCGACGGGCAGCGATTTCACGGCCAGCCCACAACCGTCCATCGTCATCGAATCCATCGTCAACTCTCACCGCAGGTGCGCCGGTTGGGTGAACGCTCCGTTGGCGGCGGAGTCCCAGGCGGCGAAGCGGACCCACTTCTTGCCGCCAAGATCGACCGGGATGGTGAAGCGGCCGCTGGCGAAGGCGGTCTTGTCGGTGGCGGAGACGACGCGGCGCTCGGTGCGGTCGCCGTCGCCCCAAACCGCCTCGACGAATTCCAGGGGGAAGGTCCACTC
>JACQDI010000791.1 GCA_016201195.1 Acidobacteriota bacterium
CGGGCAGCCTACCGCCGCTTCGCTCGGATTCAGCGTTTCCGCCGCACTCAATAGCCCCGATAACGGCATCACCGCCCCGTTCTATCTGCGCGACGGCGTGCCCGGCGTGACCGTAGCGGCTCCGGTTCTGAACGACTCCTTCGGCGCAGTCCGGGTGGGCCAAAACGCCAATACCTCGATTTCCTACTTCGAAACCAACCGCCGCACCGGGTACTCCGAGCAGTTCAATTTGGGCGTCCAGCGGGAGCTGCCCGGCGCCGCGGTCATCGAAGCCACCCTCCTCGGAAACTTCTCGCGCAAGCTCGCCAGCACCAACCTTTCCACCAACCAGATCCTGCCCGCCCTGCTCGGCCCCGACCATCAATCGCAGAAGGACCGCCCCTTCCCCCAGTTCAGCGACGTGGCGGTGGTCGCCCCGCCACTCGGCATCTCCAACTACTACGCCGCCATGTTGCGCGTGCAGAAGCGGTATTCGCACGGCCTGAATCTGGGCGGCCACTACGCGTTTTCCAGATTTCTGGACAACACCAACGATTCGGGCACCACGCTTGGCAACAACGGCGGGCCGTACTCCAACTATTACAACCGACGCGCCGATTACGGGCCGGCGGCCAACGACGTGCGGCACCGCCTCGGGTTCAGCGCTGTCTACCAACTGCCCTTCGGCTCCGGAAAGCGGTGGCTCAGCAACAGCCCGCTGCGCTACGTGGCGAGCGGCTGGTCGGTGGCAAACCTCACCGGCGTGCAGTCCGGCGCGCCGTTTACCGTCACCACGCAAACCAACACCACCAATGCGTTCTCCGCCGGCGCGCTGCGGGCCGACGTGCTCCGCAACCCCAACCTGCCCTCGGACCGGCGAACGGTCGCCCAGTGGTTCGACACCTCCGCGTTCGCCCAGCCGGCGGCGTACCGGTTCGGCAACCAGGGCCTGGGCCTCCTGCGCGCCGCCGGAATCGTCAACCTGGATTTCTCCCTGCTGCGCGATTTCCGCCTCACCGAGCGCGCGCAATTGCAATTCCGCGGCGAGTTCTTCAACACCTTCAATCACACCAACCTGGGCCTCCCCGGCCGCGCTTTCGGCGGCCCCGGATTCGGCGTGATCAGTTCGTCGGGTCCGGCGCGGCAAATTCAAGTCGGGGCGCGGGTGGCGTTTTAAGTCCGGTCGGTAAATTCCGTTACGGGGCTTGGCAGCTTTTCAGCGCTACAGGAGCACCCCGACCCCGCAGCGCATAGCCGCCTTGTTCAAATCCGCGTCGCGAGAGGCAAGCGAGAGGCCTCTCCGCACGGCCAGTTCCAGATATGTGGCATCATAGACCGACAATCCATGTTCGCTGGCCAAATCCGAGATCTTGCCCAGCGCCATTCGCGGTCCTTCCTCGTCAACAGCGGGCGTCAGACGGCTGAGAGCCCCGCGAGCACGAGCGTACTCTTCAGGTTTGATCCTGTTGCGCCGTACCAAGACGAGTAATGCATTCGCGATTTCTAGCATCCACAGGACCGGCACAACAAACTGCCTCCCGGATGCTACATCGTTCAGCAGATGCTCAGTCGCGTGGCTCGATTGCGACAGAACGGCCCACGCCACGCCGAGGGAAGAGTCGGCAACGAAAGCATCTTTCACGGGCGGCCCTCTTTGATGGCAGCCCGGATTTCCTTGTCGGTGAGCGGCTTGAAGCCCCGGCGCTTCGCCATCCCCTGCCGGAGAGCCTGAAGATCACTTACTGCCTCGCGAACTTGACGGAGAGAAGGCCGGCCTTCCGGAATGAGGCGGGCAACGGGCTTCTCGTGCCTGGTAATGATGATCTCCTCGCCCCGAGAAACACGGTCGAGAAGTTCGCCAAACCGAGTTTTCGCCTGGAAGGCGGTTACGGTAGCCATACGGTAACTCCAAGATGACTAGCTACCTTCCGGTGCAAAAAGCGTGCAACGCGATCAGACATTGCTTCCGAGCCGCGACCGTGAGGGAGCGGTGGTTTATTCCCTTGGCCCTGCTGGACCGCTCCCTCACGGTCGCGGCTCGGAACGGGCTCCCGATCCAGTCTTGCACCGGAAAATAGCTAGCTAACGACTAGTCTAACTCCAAGCGGGCGGGAAGGCAACTCTCAGCGTTTCTGGGCTTGTTTCTGGCCTCCTCTGGGCTTCGGTACTGAGGGTCAATTTCTCGGGCCCGGCCGTTCTGGCTTCTGGCTCCTGACTTCTGGCCACCATGTCCCGCAGGGATATCAAGGGCGCAGCCCTTGCCTGGTTAGGTGGCACTTCCGCCCAACAAGGTCCGGTATGGAGTGCCCGAACTGCAAGCTCATAAATCCGCCAGAGGCCCAGCGGTGCGATTGTGGCTACGACTTCCCTTCTGAGACCCGGGGGATTATGCGGACCGAGCCGGTCGGCATAAAATCCCGGAGGTAAGTTGAAAAATGGAGCAGAATTCATTCGAAAATAAGCAGTTGTTGCAGCAGCCTGCCGCTGGCGCCTTCGTGTTATGCTGACCGAGAGTGGATTTTATGCAGGTCTGGATAATTCTATAGTCGTTGGACTCTGAAACGGGTTCCCGGGCGGGCTGCAAGGGTGTGAAGCGGAGGTCGAGCGATGGGGTTCGTTGACACAGTGAAGGACGTTGTCACCCTCGTTCAGAAGACGGACAACATCGAGCTTGTGAAGCATGTACTATCGCTCCAGACGCAAGCGTTGGATATGCAGGACGAGAACCGCAAGCTCCGCGATCGAGCCTTGGAGCGCAAGCGCTGGAGTTTGCAAAAGCAATGCGGTTTGAGGCGCCTTTCTACTACGCGCCGGATGATAAAGTGCCCTTTTGTGCCCGTTGTTGGGAAGCGGATCGTCGTGCCATCCACCTGAAGAGCGACTGGAACGGTAGACGGTGGCAGTGCTATCGGTGCACCAATGTCTACCTTCTTGACGATCTTTAGTTGTGGTCAGACCAGCGCCAAACAGGGAGACGCCGCCCAACAAGGCGTTGCACCGGACGCGCCCAAAGGCTGTGCGCCGGCTGCGCGCCGGTGAACGCCACGTCGTTACCTGGACCCAGAGTTGCCCTCAAGGTACAATGAGGTGATGCGAATAACGAAGGGCAGAGTCGTTGGGGGTCACATCGTGATCGAGGGTGAGCCTCTGGCCGACGGGGTCGACGTAACGGTTTTGTGCGCCGACGAGCCAGGATTCGAATTGAGCGACGACGACCAGGCCGACCTTCTTCAAGCGATCGCTGAAGCGGACCGTGGCGAAACATTAGATGCAAACGAGGTTCTGTCACAACTTCGTCCGCGCTAATGGCGCTTTCGATAAAGGTTGTCCGGAGCGCCGCCCGCCAGATCGCGGAAGCCTCGGAATGGTGGCAGGCAAACCGGCCTGCGGTTCCCGAAGCGCTTGCGGAGGAACTTCGTCGAGGATTGGCCTTGATCGCTCAACAGCCGGGCATTGGAGCACAGGCGCGGAATGCCAAGCTGGAAGGGGTCCGGCGCTTATGCCTGAGCCGAGTTCGTTATTACTTGTATTATCGTGTTCGACGGCCTTCCGAAGTCGTTGAAGTGCTTGCCTTTTGGCATGCGAGTCGCGGTTCAGGCCCGAATGTGTGAAGGCCAGCTAACGCGGCGCCGCAAGCGACGACGGGCAAACAGCGCCGCCGCTGAGCGCCAAGTCGTTAGTCGGAGCCCTTCGCAGTGGTCAGCCGGTTTCCGTGATATCCTCCTCGCCCTGACAAGTTGGCCCGAAAGCGGGCTCAAAGCCCGATTCCGAATGAAAAAGTCGCCTTCCCCTCGAATGAGCGCCACTTGGCGCAAACACCCAAGCCGTAGGTAGAGGTGCGCCATCCGAATCCTGCACTCGCGGCAACTGGATGGCTTGCTTAAAACTGCACTTGCGGCAAGGTTATGGTTTATCGCACATCACCCTTAAGTCACAAAAGAGGCTTCAGATCCCCCAGCAGGGTGGGAATCAGCTCCGAAACGGTGGGGTGGATGTGCATCGCCCGCTGAATCACCGTGTAGGGCGCCTTGGCGTACATCACGTCGAGGATGGAGTGGATGATCTCGTCGCCCTCGATGCCCAGCATCGAAGCCCCCAGGATGCGCTTCGTCTCGGCATCCACCAGGATCTTCATGAAGCCTTGAGTTTCGCTGCGCTCGACGGCGCGGCTCACCCGCGTCATCGGCCGCGTGGCCACCAGCGCCGTGCGGCCCGACTGCCGCACCTGCTTCTCGGTCATGCCCGCACGGCCGAGCGGCGGGTCGATATACAGGGCGTAGGCCACGATGCGGTCGCTCACCCGGCGCGGGTCGTTGTCAAGCAGGTTGGCGGCGACGATTTCATAGTCGTTGTAAGAGGTATGGGTGAACGCCCCGCGGCCGTTGCAGTCCCCGATGGCCCACACGCCGGGGACGCTCGACCGGAGCTGGTCGTCCACCCGGATGTAGCCGTTGTTGTCGGTCTCGATGCCGGCTTTGTCAAGGCCGAGGTCGTCGGTGTTGGGACGGCGGCCGGTGGCCACGAGCAGGTGCGACCCCACTGCTTCGGCCGCCCGGCCGTCGCAGGCCACGAGCACCGCCACCTGCTCGCCCCGCTTTTCGACCCGAAAATCGCAGGCGTTGGTGACCACGCGGATCCCCTCGTTTTCCAAGACCTGGCGGACGGCGTGCGACACGTCGTCGTCCTCGCGAGCGATCACGCGCGGCCCGCGCTCGATGATGGTCACCTCGCTGCCGAATCGCCGGTACATCTGCCCGAACTCGAGGGCGATGTAGCTGCCGCTGATGATGACCAGGTGCGGCGGCAGGAAATCCACCTCCATCATGCTCGAGTTGTTGAGAAACGGGACGCCGTCCAGGCCCGGGATCGGCGGCACGGAGGCCCGCCCGCCGACGTTGATGAAGATGTTGGGTGCCTCCAGTAATTCGTCGCCCACCCGCACCGTGTGCGGTCCCTCGAAGCGCCCGTGCCCCTCGTAAACCGTGCAGTTGGGCGTGGTCTTGAGCCAGTTCTCGACCCCCACCGCCGAGCGCCGGACCACGCCGTCCTTGCGCTCCTTGACCTTCCTCATGTCCACGACGATGTCGCCGCCGATGCTCACGCCGAAGTCCGCCGCGCGCCGGGCGATGTAAGCGGCGCGGGCGCTGGCAACCAGGGTCTTGGTGGGGATGCAGCCGTTGTTCACGCAGGTGCCGCCGAAGCGCTTCCGCTCGACGATGGCCACCTTCCAGCCCGCGCCCGCCAAGCGCGCCGCGAGCGACGGCCCAGACTGGCCGGTCCCGATGATAATGGCGTCGAATGGGGTTGTCATACGGCGTTAGACGCCGGAAAGGATCAAATCGAAACGCCGATTTACTTCTTGCAGGTAGTCTTTGTCCCCGCCGGGAAGCTCGACCGTGGCCGACCCCGTGTAGCCGATGTCTTCGAGGGCCTTGTGGACCGCCGGCCAGTCGATCTCCCCTTCGCGCAGGGCGGTAAACTTGGCCACGCGGTCTTTGAACGCGAAATCCTTGATGTGCAGTTTCACGATCCGCTTGCCCAGCGTGCGGATCCAGTCCTGGGGATAGCCGTTGATCACCACGTTGCCGACGTCGAAATAGGCGCGCACCCAGGGGCTCTGGAACTCATCCACGTAGCGGGCAAACTCGAGCGGGCTTTGCAGGAACTTGTTCCACACCTCCTCGACCGCGATGATCACCTTGAGCTTTTGGGCGAGCGGGATCAGCTTGCGGATCTCGGCCTGCGAGCGCTTCCAGGCGTCGGCGTAGCTGGTCTGCGCGTTGACCACGGCCGGCACTAGCAGTACTGTCTCCGCCCCCCAGAAATTCGCGTTGCGCAAGCTCGTCTCCATGCCGTTGACGCTTTCGGCGACCGCCGCAGGGTCGGCCGAAGAGAGGGGATAGCGCCAATGCGCCATGTTCATCACCGAGTGGATGCGCAGCTTGGCCTTCTCCGCGGCTTTCTTGATCTCCTCGGCGTCGCGCTGGTCCGGAGTGGTGGGACACTCGATCTCCTCGAAGCCCACGTCGCGGGCGAGCTGGAGGCGGTCGGCGAAACTGAGGTTTCGGGGGAGCATACTGAGCAGCACGGCCTTGCGAATCGGGAGCCGGGCAGCTCGAGCGTTCCACGCGGCGAGGGCCGACAATGCGAGAAAGGTTCGGCGGGTAGTCGACATGCATTGATTCTAACTCGTGGATCGTGGGCTTTGCTACCCGAGAAAGGTTCGGCGGGTAGTCGACATGCATTGATTCTAACTCGTGGATCGTGGGCTTTGCTACCCGATGGTAGTGTCCTATTCTGCGGGATTCACCGGACGATCCGCGTCACCCCGGCGATGGAAGCGGGGATTGTGGATCACATTTGGACGATCCGGGATCTCATCAGATAAGAGGCCATCTCAAAAATTGCGATCGCCGCGGGCACCAAGTCTACACCTATCATGTCCTGCCGGGGCGCCCTCTGGGCCCGCCACTGCCCGAAGTGTCACCGCCACCAGCCCGTCTGCCGTGGGCCGGTCTCACCGCAGAGGCGCGGAGAACGCAGAGGCTGAGAACCGATCCTCGTACGGGAGGGCAGAAGTCAGGAGCCAGGAGCCAGAAGTCAGATCCGCCCCCGACAATGCCGGATTGAACCGGCTGAGACTCGCGGCAGCAGCGGACGAGCGAGCGTGGCGGTCATTGCAGGCATGCAGAAGCGCTGTTGAAAACAAAGCTCTTAAGGGCGAGTCGCAGACGAAAATGGTCCGCGTTCGCGACAGAACGGCATTTCCTTGCTATTTAGAGCAAGATTTCAGTAGCCGGCGTTCCCGAACCCTCAACATTTCGGGTGGCGAAGAATCTTTTTCAGGGCCCGAGGGACGAAAACAAGCTGGTGGAGGGTGTTATCTTCCAAGAAACAGGACCGGTTTTGGTTGACTCGCCGGTGGGGCCGTGGTCTAATCGTTTCCGCCGCCGAGGTGGGGATTACTGGGAGGTCCGGCGCGTTGGATAACTCCACTCCATATCGTCAGTCTCCGTTGGAGCTGCTCCCTGGCCAGTCGGTCGAGACCGGAGGTCTTACACTGACCGAGCGGTTGGATGAGGCTCCCGTTGAAAGGCTGGCAAGTGGAGCGAAAGTTGTTAGCGGGTAAGGAGTTGCGGTCGTGACCGGCCCGGCGGCGGCTTCGTCGTAGAGTGGGCGCCAGGGTTCTTACGCTGACCAGGATAAACAGGAGAGGCTGCGTGAACTGGCTCGCTTGAATTACACAGGGGAGCCGCCGAAAAAATGCCCGACGCGGGCCAGTCACTTTCTGCGATCCTCTCCTCTCCTTCTCCTTCTCCTCTTTTTCACCTGACAGCCCAACAGGGTCGATGTACTATTTAATCGCCGAAAAGCTTAGCCCTAACAAATTAAGGATTCCTGTCGCGGCTTACGCGCGACAGGAATCCTTAATTTGTTCGAGAGAACCGCAGTCAAAAGTTGCGCCGCGTGATCCTGCCGGCCGTGGAGTTCATGGCTCGCTTTCTCCAGCACGTGCTGCCGCCCGGTTGCACCAAGGTGCGCTATTACGGCCTCTGG
>JACQDI010000792.1 GCA_016201195.1 Acidobacteriota bacterium
CTTAATTGATCGTGGATCGTGGGCCCGGGTCTTTGCGCCCACAATCCACGACCTACGATCCACGATCCGGAGAAATCATGAGCTTCTGGAAATACTACCGCCGGGAATTCCCGGTCGTCAAGCACTGGGCCTATATGAACCATGCGGCGGTCGCCCCGCTTTCCCGGCGAGCGGCGGCGGCCATGCAAGGTACGGTAGAGGACGTTTGCCGCCATGGCCCCGCACATTACCAACACTGGGAACAGGTTTATGCCTCTCTGCGGGAATCTTCGGCCCGGATGATCGGGGCCGCGCCCGAAGAGATCGCCATAGTAAAGAACACCACCGAGGGGCTGGCGGTTGTGGCCAACGGTCTAAATTGGCGCCCGGGGGACATTGTAGTAGGGGTGGAAGGGGAGTTTCCGGCCAATTTTTATCCCTGGCAACACCTGCAAAATCGTGGAGTGGAGATGCGGTGGGTGCCCCAGCGGGGAGGCCGCGTGGAACTGGAGGACCTGGACCGGGCCTGCCGGGGCGCCCGGCTCCTCACGATCAGCTTTGTGCAGTATTTGAGCGGGTTCCGGATCGACCTGGAGGCGGTGGGCGAGATCTGCGCCCGGCACGGCTGCCTGTTCGTGCTGGACGCCATTCAGGGCCTGGGGGTGTTTCCGGTCGATGTCCGCAAAGCGAGGATCCACGCTCTCTCGGCTGACGGCCACAAGTGGCTGCTGGGACCGGAGGGCTGCGCGATTCTGTATGTAAACTCCGATCTGATCCCGCAGGTGGAGCCGGTCGAGCTCGGCTGGACCAGCGTGGCCCGCTGGCGGGACTACCAGTCCCGGGACCTGACGCCACGCCCGGGAGCGGCGCGCTACGAGTGCGGCACGCTAAACACGGTGGGCTGTTACGGGATGCTGGCGGCCATCGAGCTGCTGCTGGAGGTGGGTATCGAGCGCATCGGCGAGCGGGCGACCACCCTCAGCCGCCGGATTGCCCAGGGCGTGGCGGCCCGCGGCTACGAGCTCCTGACCCCGCCCGAGGGGGAAGCGGCGTCAGGGATTGTGGCCTTCCGGAAGGACGGCGTCGATGCGGTGGAAACAGTGAAGCGTCTCGCCGCCGAGCGGATCGCGGTAGCCCCGCGCTCCGGCTGGATCCGCGCCTCCCCGCATTTCTATGTCAGCGAGGAGGAAGTGGATCGTTTGCTGGCCGCGTTGAGGTAGTGGATCGTGGAGCGTAGATCGTGGGCCCTGGTCCACCGGATCCCCGGTCATAACCGGGCCCGCCTGGTGATCGGTCGTTCCAGTTCCTGGGCGCCGGCAGGTGACTTCTCGCTTGCATCAGCCAGGTCCACGGGTCGCTCAGTCCGAGGCGACCAACGCCAGCACGGCAAAAGCCGTTGCCGAGTCCGACATGAACATCCTGCGCCAGGGTTCCCCTTTCTCGCCGCCGTGTTCGCGCCTCATAGTCGAAAGACCCCCGGCGCAACACATCCGGTCAGCCCGTTGAACGCCTTGCTAGGCAACCACGTTGTATGCTAGCATGATGCTAGCAATGAAGACAATATGGCAACCCTCACCGTCAGGAAGGTCCCCACAAGCGTGGTGAAATCGCTGAAAGCACTGGCGCGAAGAAGCCGGCGCTCTATGGAACAAGAGGTGCGAGAGCTTCTCCAGGACTACGTCGCCGAGCGCCGCTCGATCCTCGAACAGATTGAAGCAGGGTGGGCGACACAATCCCGCCGACCGACCGCTGAACAGGTCGACAACTGGATCGGAGCCGGCCGCAAGTGAGGCCGTCGTCGATACGAACGTCGTGGCGTACTTTTTGCTCGGCACCGAGCCCTTTGTCGACGAGGTGCGGCAGTTTTGGTACGCGGTGCGTGAACCGATGGCGCCGGCGCTCTGGGAGGCAGAGCTGGCCAACGTGGTGTGGATGGCGATTCGCAGCGGCGTCGTGCCGCCCGGCGAGGGACTGAAGCGGCTGGACCTGGCAGCTCGTCTCGGCGTCCACTCGGTCACGACCAGGAAACTCTGGTATGGAGCCGTTTCTCGCGCCGTCCAGTCGGGCTTGGCCGTCTACGATACGCTCTTCGTCGAGCTTGCCAGCCGTGAACGCCTTCCCCTGGTAAGCTTCGATGCCAAGGTGCTCACCGCCTTCCCCGAGATAGCCAAACGTCCTGGCGTCCTTCTTGCGAAATAGCCTGGGCCGCCTAACCTCCAGGTTTGCCTCGACCTCGTTCCGTGCCAGCATGCCGGACGCGGCAACGGCTAGCGAGCGAGGGGCCGGCCCACCGGGGGACACCCCCGGCACAGCGCTTCATGGTCCCGAGCCGCCCAAGGAAAGCCCGGCGATGGCTGTCCACATTCCGCGGAGAAAGGCTTCGCACCAGCCGGGGGCCGCCCAACAGAACAACCATCGGGCTGCGACAATCGGCTTCATAGCCGCGCAAGGTACCAGAAAAGCGCGTGATATGCTGGAGGGGATGTTCCGGCCCTGGAAACTCTGGCTGCTGGCCGGGCTGCTGGCGGCGGGTTGCCTGACGCTGCTCCGCGCCCAGCGTTCCCGGGGCACCTACTCGATCGAGGGCGAATACTTCCCAGCCCCGGCGGGCGCCGAGGAGGACACCGAGTTCTTCTTTGCACGCCTGGCCTATACCTACAACCAGGAAGGCCGATGGGGGCCGGGCGCCTGGATGATCGACTCCCCCAAGGCCGAGCGCCATTTCTTGGAAGGGGTCCAGCGGCTTAGCAACATCCACGCCAACCCCATGGAGAGATACTTCCGGGCCACCGACCCGGACCTTTGGGACTACCCGTGGCTCTACGCGGTCGAGCCGGGCCAGTGGACCTTCAGCCCCGAAGAGGCCGACCAGTTGCGCGAGTATTTGGCTCGCGGCGGCATCCTGGTGATCGATGACTTTCACGGCACCTATGAATGGGGCTCCATGGTGCGCGGCCTGAGCAAGATCATTCCCGACCGTCCCATCGTGGAGATCGAATCGAGCGACGCCGTCTTCCACACGCTCTACGATCTGGACGAACGGTTCCAGGTCCCCGGCCTACAATTCCTGTACACCGGAAAAATCTACGAACAGGACGGGGTGCAGCCTCACTGGCGCGGCATCTACGATGACAAGGGCCGCCTGATCGTCATCATTAACTTCAACATGGATCTGGGGGATTCCTGGGAGCACGCCGACTTTCCTCCCTATCCGGAGAAATACACGGCGCTGGGGTATCGGCTGGGAATCAATTATATTATCTACAGCATGACGCACTGAAAGCAGCAGGCGGTAGGCAGTGCGGGGGAACAGGAGAGGGGAGGGTGTTGTGTGCGCTGTGGCTGGCCAGTCCACTGACCGCCAGATGTGGTTGCTTTCGGGATGCCGGCGGGTCTCGGCGCCGGACCTCCGTTGCGCCGGGAAGACCACAGCCAGCTTCCGCAGGGAAATGTTTGCCAATCGGCAAGAGCCAAACCCTTGATCTAAATCTAAAGCTGCTTAGGAACCTGGGTGCAGATTTGCACCCAGGTCTGGGGTCAGGCGCCGACCGAGTTCGCGGGGAACGCAATCTGGTGGTCACGGGAGTAGTTCAGCGCTCCGGTAACATTTCAGGCGGCCAGATCACCTTTATTGTGTCCCAGGAGGGCACCCAGATGAAGCGTCTAGTACTGTGGTTTGCGGCGGTCTTGCTGGTGGTGGCAACGGCTTCGGCCGCCGACGTGACAGGCAAGTGGACGGCTCAGGTACCGGGGCGGGGCGGGGAAACCCGTGAGACAACTTTCACCTTCAAGGCTGACGGCATGAAGCTCACCGGCTCCATGAGCGGCCAGCAGGGCGAGATGCCGATCTCCGACGGCAAGATCAGCGGTGATGACATCTCGTTCTCGGTGACCGCCAACTTCGGCGGCAACGAGGTCAAGCTGCTGTTCAAGGGGAAGGTGAGCGGAAGCGAGATCAAATTCACGCGGACGCGCGAGGGCAGCGACCGCACCCAAGAATTCACTGCAAAACGGGCCACGACGTAAGTCGAAGTAGGGCGGGGGGCCGCCCTACATTCAATAGCGCAGCCGCAGGCTGAACTGGATTTGCCGGGAGGGGCCGGCGGAGGTCACCCGCCCGAAGGTGGGAAGGTCCGAGAATCGCCTCGGCAAATCGAAGTTCGGGTGATTGAGCAGGTTGAACACCTCCGCCCGAAGGTCGACCCGCAGCGCTTCGCTGAGACGGATTGTCTTTACCAGGGCCGAATCGAGGCTCACCAGGCCGGAGCCGGTCAGGATGTTTCGCCCGGCGTTGCCGAACTGCAATGGCGGCGGCGTGGCGAAGGCCGGGCCGGCCACGTTGGGCCGGTCAGCGCCGAAAATCCCTCCCGTGTTGCCGGTGTTGCTGTTGTCGAAGCTGAGCTGCGGGGTGTAGGGCGGCCCCGACTGGAATACGCCGATGGCATGCCACTGCCAGCCCGCCTTCAGATCCCAGCTCGAATAGAAGGCCAACCGGTGCCGCAGGTCGAAATTCGACCGGCCTCGCTCGGCGCGCAGGTTGTTGCTGTTCTGGGGAAAGCTTTGGTCACCCGTGGTGGCCAGAAACTCCGAGGCGTCGTCGAGGGACTTGGAAAAAGTGTAGGCGGCGGAAAAAGCAATCCCCGGGCGAAAATGACGCTCCACGGAAACCTGAGCTGAATGGTAGGCCGATGACGCCCCCGATTCCACCAGCGTGAGGTTCGCAAAGCCGGAAATGGGGCGGCGGGCGTTGACATTGCCCGGTCCCGGCGCCGGCTGGTTGATGTCGCGGCGGCGCAGCAGCTTGGTTCCTTTCGATCCCACGTAGGCTCCACGCACCACCGCACGGCGCGCCACCTCCCGCTCCACGGCCAGGTTCCACTGCTGGACGTAGGAGGTGCGGAAGTCCGGCTGCACGCTGTTGATGGAGGGCGCCGGCTGGATGCCACCGCCGGCCGGGAAGGGGTCCCTTAAGGTCAGCAGGCGCTGGGCGGAGGGGAAGAACAGGCTCAGCTCGAAGTAGGGCGGGTTGAAGTAGAGCCCGGAGTTGGCCTCCAGGATGGTCGAATCGTGGAAGATGCCGTAGCCGCTGTGGACGACGAGCTTCCCGTCGGTCCCCGGGCTCCAGCTCAGACCGAAGCGTGGGGCGAAGTTATTCCAGTCGGCCGTGAAGCCGGCGCGAGGCAGGCCCCCGGTTCCCGCCGGAACGAGCTTCCGTCCGGCCAGGTCGAATACCGTGAAGCGGTCGGTCGAGTCCACCGGCGGCCGGTTCCACTCGTAGCGCAGGCCGAGGTTCAGCGTGACTCGCGGCGAGAGTCTCCAGTCGTCCTGCGCGTAGAAGTTCCAGGCGTGGGCCCGCAGCGCCATCGGGTTGTCGATCTTGGTGCGGAGGGCGAGGCTGGGCAGGCCCAGCAGCAGGCCGGCCAGCGCGTTCCCGGTGAGGGACGGCTGAAAGGTGAACTGGCCGCGGGCAAAGTTGTCGTTGAGGCCGTCCATGGCAAAGCGACGGTATTCGCCGCCGGTCTTGAAGGTGTGCCGCCCGCGGGCGTGGGTCAGGTTTCCCAGCGCGTGCCAAGTATTGTCGGCGCGGATAATGGGCAGCGCCGTGTTGTCGGCGAGGGAGTCGTAGCCCGGTACCACAATCGCGGGAAAGCCGAAATCCACCGGGTTGCGCGACAGGCCGGGGATCCCTAGTTTCCCGCCGATATCGTTGCCCGCGTTCTGCTGCAACACGGATCGACGCAGCCGGTTGAACCCCAAGCGGGCCTCCCAGATGGTGGCCGCGCTCGAGACGTGCGTTTCTGAAATCGCCAGGTTCTGCCCCCGGTTGATCGCAAAGCTGCCGAAGCCGGGGATGTTGGTGACGCCCTCGTTGAAGGGAGCCAGGCTGCGGTCGTGGCTGAAGTTGTAGCGGGCGTAAGTCGTGTCGCGGGGGGAGAAGTAATGGTCCACGCGGGCGAAGCCCTGGTCGACGCGCGAGGAGGCCACGGGTGCGGAGACCAGATTCTGCACCGGATCGCTGCGGTTGGGGTCGGGCCAGTAGCGGGCGAGCGCCGTTCCGATCGGGTCGAGCCGTTCCGCCGGAATGCGGTTGCCGGGGAATGGGCGCTGGGTGAACGGATCGAGGACCGGCTGCGGGGAAGCCGAAAAATCGCCCGCCTTCTCGGCCGCCGTCGGCACCCGCGCAATCTTCGTAATACCCTGGCGCAGGCGGGTGCCTTCGTAACCCAGAAAGAAGAACGACCGCTCTTTTCGGATCGGCCCGCCCGCCGCCCCGCCGAACTGGTTCCTCTGGAACTGGGGGATCCGCCGCTCCGGGGCGTCGAAGAAGTTGCGGGCGTCGAGCGAGGCGTTGCGGAGGTACTCGTAGAGCGTTCCGTGGAACCGGTTCCCCCCCGCCTGGGTCAGCACATTTACCTGCGCGCCGCCGCTGCGGCCGTATTCGGCCTGGTAACCGGAGCCGTGCAGGCGAAACTCGCGCACCCCGTCCAGCGGCGGGCTGACCACGATGCGATTGATGAACAGGTCGTTGTTGTCGACCCCGTCGAGGAGGAAATTGTTGGACGTCTCGCGGGCGCCGTTCAGGTGGAGGCCGCTGTTGTTCTGCCGCGACAGCTCCGAGCCGGGCGCGGCCGGGTGAGCGCCGGCGCCGAGCAGCGCGAGCTGTAAAAACTCGCGGCCGTTCAGAGGCAAGTCCTGGAGCGTTTCGCGGCTGATGATGGTCCCCAGCGCGGCGTTGTATGGCTCGGTGAGCGACGTGGAGTCGGCCACCACCACCGCCGTCCTCTGCGGCTCGAGCGCCAATTCGAGGCTCGCTGTGAGGTGACGCCCGACCTCCAGCCGCACCTGCCGTTCCGCAGTCTGGAACCCTCGGTGCGAGGCGGTGATGCGGTAGGGGCCCACAGGCAGCAGCAGCAAGCTGTACTCCCCGGCTGCATTCGACTCGGCTGTTCGTGCGAGACCGGTTTCGAGATGCTGGGCCTCGACCCGCACGCCGGCGATCGCCGCTCCT
The DNA here is from genome assembly GCA_016201195.1 of Acidobacteriota bacterium. GTDB lineage: Bacteria > Acidobacteriota > Terriglobia > Bryobacterales > JACQDG01 > JACQDI01. The sequence continues at coordinate 6,989 of JACQDI010000792.1, forward strand.
GAGGGATCGGTGATCTTTCCGCTAATGCGGCCGCCGGGAGTCTGCGCGGCCAAGGAGCACGCGACGAGCAGCAACCAGTGGAGGCGCATACACTCAGAATGCCACAGAGAGTCCGGAAGCAGTGCGTGCGACAGCGCTTTCGCCGAGTACACTGGAAGTTCCGATGCAGGGCAAGTCTTCCAACCATGTTCACTGGTGCGTCGCGGCGCTCGCTTTTGCAGTTTGGTGCGCGCGGCAGCGTGACCGCGACTCCCTTTTCGTCAGGGGAAAGCGAAATGGCGTATTGCAACCCTCGCTCGCGTGCGGCGCCGAGCCGTTTGCCTTAAACGAATTCCAGCCGCTTGAGCTTGATCCCGTCGGCGTGAACCTGTGCAAGGTCGTAGTGCGCCTGCTGCGTGAGCCAGCTTTCGGCGCTGCCTCCGAAGACCTTGGACAACCTCACGGCCATCTGGGGGGAAATCCCGCGCTTCTCGTTCACGAGTTCCGACAGAGTAGTGCGCGTGACTCCAAGCGCGGCGGCGGCGTCCGTAATGGTTAGGCCCAAAGGCTCGAGACACTGGCGCCGCACAAAGCCGCCGGGGTGGGGTGGATTCTTCATCGGCATGGTTTAGCCTCCTTCAGTGGTAATCGACATAATCAACGTCCAGCGCGTCGCCCTCTGCAAAGCGGAAAATCACCCGCCAGTTGGCGCGAACCGTCACCGCCCAAAAGCCTTTGAACTCGCCTTTGAGCGGATGCAGTCGGAAGCCCGGCAAGTCCATATCCGCGACCGTACAGGAAGCGTCAAGCCGCGCGAGAATATCACGCAGCTTTTGCGCGTGTTCTCTAATCACGCCGCGCGGGTCGTCGTCCTCGTGAAGGCGTTTCAGTCCTTTGTGGCGGATCGACCGGATCAAGCTTGACCGTAACGCGTAACGTAACGGATGTCAAGAAGGAGGAGTTAAGGAATTGAGGAAGGAAACCGAGGGGCGGTTCCCTTCCTGAATTTCATAATTCCTTGCTAAGATCGCTGTCGATGAAACGTTATTCGGTTCTTATCGCGCTACTCGCCCTCGCCGCGTGCGCCGAGAAAGAGCACACCGGGCGCTACAAATCGCTCAAGCCGCAGGAGGCGCTCCAGAGCTTCCGCCTGAGCGAAGACTTCCACGTGGACTTGTTCGCAGCGGAGCCGACGGTGATGGACACGGTGGAGATGGTCTTCGATGAAAACGGGAGAATCTACGTGGCCGAGATGCTCGATTATCCCGACGACCCACCTCCCGGCAAACCGGCTCGCTCGCGCATCGTGTTGC
>JACQDI010000783.1 GCA_016201195.1 Acidobacteriota bacterium
ATCCGCACCACCGTGGGCTGGACCCAGCTTGCTTACTACCAACCTCGCTGGTCGGTCTCCGGCGGCTGGGGCGACGATGATCCCAACAACAAGGATCTGCGCGGCATCTCCAACAACAACCTCAACTACCGCCACAACCAGCGGGTCTTCGGCAACGTGGTGTACGACGTGTTCGAGCACGTCAAGGTCGGGTTCGAATACAACTACCTGCGCACCAACTGGACCAGCGGGGACCTCTACAAGGCTCATCAGGCGATGGGCGTGATTTTCTACTCGTTCTGAAAAGGAGAACAAGAATGGCCACCAAACGAAATAACGGCCCGGCCCCAAGCCGCCGGGACTTTCTGAAAACAACGGCCGCGATGATGGGCGTGGGCGCGGCGGCCGGAACCTTCGGGGGCATTTCCTGCGGCCCGCGCGGCTCGGCCCCCATCAAGGTCGGCATCATGCACTCGCTCAGCGGCACCATGGCCATCAGCGAAACCTCGCTGCGGGACGTGGAGCTGATGGCCATCGAGGAGATCAACGCCAAGGGCGGCGTGCTCGGCCGGCAGATTCAGCCCATCGTCGAGGACCCCGCCTCCGACTGGCCCACCTTCGCCGAGAAGAGCAAGAAGCTGCTGCTGCGCGACGAAGTCTGCTCCGTATTCGGCTGCTGGACCTCGGCCAGCCGCAAGGCGGTGCTCCCGGTGTTCGAGAAAAACAACGGCCTGCTCTGGTACCCCGTGCAATACGAGGGCAACGAGTGCTCGCACAACGTCTTCTACACCGGCGCGGCACCCAACCAGCAGATCGGCCCGGCGGTTACCTGGCTACTGAAGAACCGCGGCAAGAAGTTCTATCTGCTCGGCTCCGATTACGTCTTCCCCCGCACGGCCAACGGCATCATCAAGGGGCAGCTCAAGGCCGAAGGCGGCGAGCTGGTGGGTGAGGAGTACACGCCGCTGGGCCACATGGAGTACAGCACGGTGGTCAACAAGATCAAGTCGGCCAAGCCCGAGGTGGTTTTCTCGACCATCAACGGCGACAGCAACGTGGCCTTCTACAAGCAGCTCCGCGCCGCCGGCATCACCGCCAACGACATCCCGGTGATGGCGGTGAGCGTGGCTGAGGATGAAGTGCGCGGCATCGGCGGGGCCGTGGCCGAGGGCCACTATGCAGCGTGGAACTATTTCCAGAGCGTGGATACCCCGGAGAACAAGGTCTTTGTCGACAAGTTCAGGACCAAGTACGGGAAGGACCGCGTGACCGACGATCCCATCGAGGCCGCCTACTTCCAGGTACACCTGTGGGCGCAGGCGGTAGCCAAGGCGGGATCGACCGAGGTCGATAAGATCCGCGAAGCCGCGCTAGGCCAGGAATTCAAGGCGCCGGAGGGCATGGTGAGGCTGGACCCGAAGAACCTGCACACCTGGAAGACGGTGCGCATCGGCAAGATCCGCGCAGACGGCCAGTTCGACGTGGTCTGGGCCACCGACGGTCCCGTACGCCCTGAGCCTTGGGATAAAATACAATTTCCCAAGCGCGACTGTGACTGGACTCGCGGCGGGACCGTGGAGAACACCTGAGTTGATTGGCCACAGAGACACAGAGACACGGAGAAATGATTTCCCTTTGTGCCTCTGTGGCCCTGTGGCATTGCTATGACGTCGACGACCTTTCTGCTGGGCCAGCTCTTCAACGGCCTTAGCTACTGCTCCATTCTTCTGCTCATCGCTCTCGGCCTGGCTATCACCTTCGGCCTGATGGGCGTCATCAATATGGCCCACGGCGAGCTGATGATGCTGGGATCCTACGCTGCGTACGTCCTGCAAAACTACTTCGCAAAACAACTTGCCGCGCAGTATTTCGGCTGGTACTTCGTCCTGGCGCTGCCGCTGGCCTTTGTCGTATCCGGGCTGGCCGGCCTGCTGCTCGAGCGTTCCCTGATCCGCCGCCTCTACGGACGGCCGCTCGAAACGTTGCTCGCCACCTGGGGCGTCAGCCTGATCCTTCAGCAGTTGATGCGCCAGATCTTCGGCGCCAACAACGTGGACGTGAGAAGTCCCGGCTGGCTGATGGGGCGCTGGCACGTTGCCGCTGGCCTGGAGCTTCCCCACCTGCGCCTGTTCATCATCGCATTTACAAGTACATGCCTCTTCCTGATGTATGCATTGCTGTTCCGCACCGCGCTCGGCCTGCGGATCCGGGCGGTGACGCAGAACCGCGACATGAGCGCCTGCCTTGGCGTTCCCACCCGGAAGGTGGATGCCTACACCTTCGCCCTGGGTTCGGGCCTGGCGGGCTTCGCCGGCTGCATCCTCAGCCTGATGGGCTCGGTCGGGCCCAATAGCGGCCAGAATTACATCGTGGACGCCTTCATGGTAGTGGTGCTGGGAGGCGTGGGCAAGCTGGCCGGAGCCATCGCCGGCAGCTTCGTCATCGGCCAGACCAACGTGCTGTTCGAGTCATTCAGCACCGCCACCATGGGCAAGGTCATGGTCTTCACGCTGGTCATTCTTTTTCTGCAATGGAAGCCCTCCGGGGTGTTCCCGTCCAAGGTTCGGAGCCTCGATTGAAATCGCGACTCTCCAGGGAGTGGGTCGTATTCGCGGTCGTGCTGGCGGTTTTTCTGTTCCTGGCCCCCGCCACTATGTCGGCCTTTCGCCTCAACCTGCTGGGGAAATTCCTGGCGCTGGCCATCCTCGCCCTGGGCATCGACCTGATCTGGGGCTACACGGGCATCCTCAGCCTGGGGCACGGCGTGTTCTTCGGCATCGGCGGCTATTCGATGGCCATGTACCTGAAGCTGAGTGTCGGCACCGCTGGCACCTATCAATCCGATCTGCCGGATTTCATGGTCTGGAACGGCCTGAAGCAACTGCCCTGGTTCTGGAAACCGATGGCCTACTTCCCGGTGGCGCTGCTATCGGCCATCCTGCTGCCGGCCCTGGTGGCAACCATCCTGGGGCTGCTGACCTTTCGCAGCAGGGTGCAGGGCGTGTACTTCTCCATCATCACCCAGGCCCTGGCCCTGGCGGGAAGCCTGCTGCTGATCGGCCAGCAGCCGTACACGGGCGGCACCAACGGGATTACGGATTACAAAGACCTTCTCGGTTTTTCGCTCGCCTCCAAGAAGACCCAAACGGGCCTCTACGTGATCACCGTGCTGTGCCTGGCGGGCTGTTACCTCTTTTGCCGCTGGCTGGTCCGCTCCAAGCTGGGCCGCGTTCTGGCCGCCATCCGCGACGCCGAGAACCGGCTGCGGTTCTTCGCCTACGACTCGGTGATGTTCAAGGTCTTCGTCTTCGCTATCTCAGGGTCGCTGGCCGGGCTGGCTGGAGCGCTGTTTGTGCCCCAGGTGGGGATCATCTCCCCTTCCAACATCGGCATCGTGCCCTCCATCGAGATGGCCATCTGGGTTGCCGTGGGCGGCCGCGGCACCCTTTCGGGCGCGGTGCTGGGCGCGCTGGTCGTAAACAGCGCCAAGAGCGCGTTCAGCGAGTCGTTTCCCGAATACTGGCTGTATTTTCTGGGGCTGCTGTTTGTGGGCGTCGTGCTGTTTTTCCCCGACGGGGGTGTCGGGCTTCTGAGGAGACTGTGGAATGCCGGAGTCCATCATTTACCTGGAAGGCGTGACCGTCAGCTTCGACGGCTTCAAAGCGCTGAGTAACCTGAATTTCATCGTCGACCAGGGCGAGCTGCGCGTGGTGATCGGCCCCAACGGCGCCGGTAAGACCACGCTGCTCGACGTGATCTGCGGCAAAGTCCGGCCCGCCGAAGGGCGCGTGATCTTCGGCGACATGACCGACATCTGCTCGCTCACCGAGCACCAGATCGCCAAACTCGGCATCGGTCGCAAGTTCCAGACCCCGTCCATCTTCAAGAACCTGACCGTGCACCAGAACCTGGAGCTGGCCTGCCGCCAGGAAAGCAAAGGGGTGTTCGCCACCTTGTTCGCCGAGCCGCCCAAGGGCATGCAGGAAAAGATCGACTCGGTGCTCGAAACCGTGGGGCTGACCGAGAAGGCTTCGCACCAGGCCGGATCGCTCTCTCACGGCGAAAAGCAGTGGCTGGAAATCGCCATGGTCATCATGCAGGACCCCAAGCTGATGCTGGTCGATGAGCCGGTGGCCGGCATGACCGGCAAGGAGACTGAGAAAACCGGGGAGCTGCTGCAAGCCATTGCCGGCCAGCGGTCCGTGGTGGTGATCGAGCACGATATGGTTTTCGTCCGGCAGATCGCCCGGAAGATCACCGTTTTGCACGAAGGCGCGGTGCTCTGCGAAGGGCCGCTCGAAAAGGTGCAAAGCGACCCGCGGGTGGCCGAGATCTACCTGGGGCGGGAGGCCAAAGACCATGCCGGCCACTGATCTCTTGACGATCGATCGCCTCAATGTCTACTACGCAGAGAGCCACATCCTGCGCGACGTAAGCCTCACCGTGCCCGAGCACAAGGTGGCCTGCCTGATGGGCCGCAACGGCGCGGGCAAGACCACGCTGCTGAAGAGCGTCATGGGCCTGCTCCCCGCCCGCTCCGGGCAGGTCCAGTTCGCCGGCGAGAACATCACCACCCGGTGCCCCGACGAGCGCGCCCGGCGCGGCATGGGCTACGTCCCCCAGGGCCGCGAAATCTTTCCGACGTTGACCGTGCAGGAAAATCTGGTTCTCGGCCTGCTCGCCGCCAAACAGCCCAAGAACGGTATCCCGGACGAAATCTTCCACTTGTTCCCTATTCTCAAGACCATGCTGAAGCGCCGCGGCGGCGACCTGAGCGGCGGCCAGCAGCAGCAGCTCGCGCTGGCCCGCGCCATGCTCTCCCATCCCAGGCTCCTGCTGCTCGATGAGCCCACTGAAGGAATCCAGCCCTCCATCATCGACGAAATCGAAGACGTCATCACCCGCATCAAGGAGCAGAAGGCCGTCTCGATCCTGCTGGTCGAGCAATACCTGGAATTCGCCTGGCGGCTGGCCGACTTTTACTACATCATGGAAAAGGGCTCCATCGTGGCCCACGGCACCACCGAGGAGCTGAGCGAGGAAGTGGCCCACCGGCATTTGGCGATTTAGCCCACATCCGAAGCACCTTGACGACCTTCACTTCGTCGAGGATCTGATAGACCAGCCGATGCTGGATGTTGATGCGGCGTGAGTATGCGCCGGCAAGGTCGCCCACGAGTTTTTCGTAGCGTGGCGGAGTCTGGTAGGGGTTCCGGGCGAGGATCGTCAGCAATTCTTCCACCTTGGGGCGCAACCCGGCTCCGGCGACTTTTTTTGCGTCCTTCTGGGCCTGGGCGGTGTAGACAATCCGCCAGGTCACCACTTCAGTTCCTTCGCGCACTCCTTGAGCGGGGCTTTCATACCCTTGCGGATCGATTCTCGCATCCCCGGAATGGACAACAGGTAGAGAGTCTCTTGAATAGCTCGCCAGTCCTCTTCGGCCAGCAGCACCGCCTTGTTGCGCTTGCCACTGATCAGAATCGGTTCATGCGACGACCGCGTTTCATCCACCAGCCGGTAAAGCTTCGCCCTCGCTTGACTCGCGGTCAGTGTGGTCATGGAATAATCGTACGATATTTCGTACGTGTTGACAAGTGGAAGTGCCTCGGGCGCTGAATTCAGGGCAGCCTCGTAGTTTGGTGCCCCGCCAGGCGCCATCGGCCGCCCTGCTTGACCCAAAGGTGCAGCATCATCACGTGGTCGT
>JACQDI010000784.1 GCA_016201195.1 Acidobacteriota bacterium
AGCCCTGCAACTGCTCCAGGAGGTGGACCGCAAGGAACAGGAGTACGTGAAGGCGCGCCAGGCAAAGCAGGAGCTGTACCAGGCGTCGCTCGACTTGTGGCAGGGCGGAGACGTGAGCGCCGCGCTCACCAAACTCGAGAAACTGCTCGAACTGGACCAGCGCGTCCCCGACACCTCGGCGCCGGAACGCGGCGCCATCTATCAGAACTTTTACAACCAGGTCCGCTCCGAGCACGACGCCATCAAGAACTCCTACGCCGAGGCGCGCAAGCACCTGGAAGACGGCAATTTCGCCCAGGCCCTGGCGATCTGCAACGAGTACCTGACCAAGCACCCGGGCCACGCGCTGTTTCAGGCGCTGCAGTTCGACGTCGAAGAACGGCACCGACAGGGGTTGTCGGCCCAGATCGCCGAGGTCGACCGCAAGGTCGAGACGGAGCCGGACCTGGAGCGCAAGGTCAACATCCTCAAGGAAGCGCTCGACCAGTTCCCGGGTGAATCTCACTTTGAGCGCGCGCTGCGGCTGATGAAGGACAAGCGCGACCTGGTGAACTCGATCGTGACCAAGGCCCGCAACCACGAGGAGCGGGGACAATTCAACGAGGCGCTGGGGCAGTGGGATGTGCTCAAGACCATCTACTCCCAGTATCCAGGCTTGGGCTTCGAGATCGAGCGGGTGACCAAGCGCCGGGACCAGCAGTTGCGCTCGGAGGCCAAGGCGAAGTGGGTGGAGCAGATCGACCGGCAGTTGGAGCTGACCGATTACGCGCGGGTCCAGGACCTGCTGAAGGACGCCCTGGCCGAGTTCCCCGACGATGCGGAGCTGATGTCTCTGCAGAAGCTGGCCCAGCAGGGCGTAGCACGCGCCGCCGAGGCTCAGCAGTTACTGGCCCAAGCCGAGCAGTCCTGCGCAGAAGGCAAGATCGAGGAGGGCATCGAAGTGCTGCGCAAGGCTCAGCAACTCGATGAGCGCAATTTCGCCATCCGCGCCGCGCTGCTGGACAAGCTGCTGGAGCGGGCGCGGGCGGTGCTCGATACCGACTGGCAGGTCGCCGAGAATCTTACCCAGCAGGCCCTGGATCTCGATCCGAGCCACGCCCTGGCCAAGAGCCTGCGAACGCTGGCCCTGGACAAGAAGCGGGAAGCGTTCGTCGATAAGTGTGTGGCCCGAGCGCGGGAATTGCAGTCCTTGGGCGACCTGCACGGCGCGGTGAGAGAGGCGGAGCAGGGCCTGTCGGAATACCCCCGGGAGATGCGCCTGGCGCAGCTTTACAACACGCTGACCAAGGTGTTGCCGGAAACGCAGCGCACGACGAAGTTCGCGCCCACCGGCGAGCAAGCCGAGCCCGGTGCTGCTGCCGCGCCGGTGCTGGACGCCATTCAGATGGAGGCCACGGTCGCCGGTCCTGTTGACCCGCTGCGCTGGCAGGCCCGCCAGAATGACCTGGAGGAGCTGCGGCGCCTCGATCAGAGCGCCGAGACCATCGTCGACCCGTCGCAGATGCGCTTTGTCTCCGAGCGCGCCCAGGCCATCGCCCGCCAGCACCCCGAAGACCCGGATGTCAAGAGGGCGGCCGATGACCTGGAGCAGCACCTGGCTACGGTGACGATACGCATGAAGAAGGAGCCGGAAGCGGCTGCGCCTCCGACCGCCGCGGCCCCGGCCACGGCGCGGGCGCCCATCCCCGGGGTTCAGCCCCAGCCGGCCGAGCCTCCCAAGGCGGTCCCGATGCCGCCGGCGCTCCAGGCGGCCGCGGCCCCCGCGCCGGCCGCGGCAGCCAAGCCGGCTGCGACGCCCAAGCCGACGGCGCCATCTAAGGCAACTGCTCCCAGGGCGGCCGGCAAGACGCCCAAGTGGATCTTGCCCGCCGTGGCCGCAGTGGTGCTGGCCGTGATCGGGGCAGTGGTGGTTCCGAAACTGCGCAAACCCACCGCGCCCACCGGCATCGCGGTCGAAATCCGCACCACGCCGGCGGGCGCGACCATCAAGATCAACAACGAAGCGCGCGGCACGTCGAACCTCAAGCTCGACCTGGCGCCCGGCCAGTATCAGCTTGAGGTGCAACTGGACGGCTACCAGCCCGCGGTCAGCTCCATCAACCCCGCGCCCGGCGCTCCGGTGGCGCTCGACCTGACGCTGCAGCCGCTGCCGCAAAGCGTGCGCCTGTTTACCGACATTGAGGGCGGCAAGGTGTCGCTGGATGACCAGCCCGCCGGCGAGTTGCAGGAAGGGCAGTTCGTACTGGACAACGTCGCCCCCGGCCAGCACACGCTGAAGGTTTCCGCCGGCCGCGAGGAAGCGACCATCACCTTCGAGGCCAAGCCGGGCGCCGCGCCGGTGCTCACCGCTCCGGTGGCGGCCAAGGAGCTGGTGGCGGTGCTGGTGAGCAACCTCGGCGGCAAGGCGCAGGTGCAGTCCAGCGTGACGCCGGTGAAGGTGGGCCTGGACGGGCAACCGGCCGGCGAGGTGGGTCCCAACGGCTTGGCGCTCAACAACGTGGCCCTGGGGAACCACGAGCTGACGCTGGGCGAAGGCAAGGACGAGCGCAAGATGATCATCGGCGTCGGCGCGGCCCCCTCGCTCGACGTGTTCCTGAGGTCGGATCGCAACGTGGGCACCCTGGTGGTGGTCACCGGCGAGGATAACGTCAAGGTGTTCCTCAACGACAAGGAACAACGCCGCGCGACCCGTCGCGGGCAATTGCGCATCCCCAACCTTGGCGTGCAGAAGTACGTGGTCCGCGTGGTCAAGGAGGGTTTTCAGAGCGACCCCGAGCAGCGGGTGGAGATCCGCAAGGGCGACGAAAGCAAGGTGGAATTCAAGCTGCGGCCCGTGCCGACGGTGGCGTCGCTGTCGATCCGCGGCGCCATGCCCGGCACGCAGGTGTTTCTGGAGGGCCGCTCCGTGGGGACCGTGGAGGCCGACGGCAGCTTCTCCCAGGGCAACCTCACGCCGGGCGACCACACTCTCGAGCTGCGAAAGGATCAATACCGGACCAAGCGCCTCGCGAAGCGCTTCACCGCCGGCGAGACGGTGCAGTTGAGCGGCGGCGACGTGGCGATGGAGCGGGCGATCGGGACGCTGCGACTCAACGTCTCCCCGGCTGAAAGTCGAGTGACGCTGAACCGCCAAGGTGAAGCCCCGCGGCCGATTACCGACACCACCCTGACTCTGCCCGAGGGGACCTATACCCTGACCGCGCGCGCCCCGAACTACGCCGAAAAGACGGTGACCGTTCAACTCGGCGGCGGGGAGACCAAGACCGTGGACCTGGGACTGTCGCGCGAGAAGGCGGCGACGACCACGACGGCGGCGGTCAGCAAGGGCGGCATGAGCGATTGGGAGAACCCCAGCGAATGGAGACGCGACGGCAACTGGTTCGTCCACAAGGGCGGCAATGCGGTTCCGTTCCGCATCACGCCTACCGCCGGCACATTTGTCTTCACCGCGCAGTTGCGCAAAGGCCGCCGCCTGCAGTGGTTCCTTAACCGCGCCAACGAGAAGAACTACGCCCTGTTCCAGGTCGACAAGAAGTTTTTCTATCGGAACCTGGTGGTGGACGGCAAGAGCAATGAGCTGGCCAAGGTCAACCACGGGCTGAAGAATCCGGAGTACTACACCATCCAGATCGATGTGACCCCCACCGGCGTGGTTCACAAGATCCACGACGGAGAAAAGTGGATTACGCTCGACGAGTGGGTGGACGCCAGCCGGAGATTCTCGGAGGGCAAGTTCGGAGTGCTGATCCCGGGCAGCGACCAGGTGGCGTTGTCGAACTTCAGCTTCACCCCGAAGTGAAGCCGCCGATGAAAAAACTACTCCTGACGTTTGCGCTGGCCGGTTGTGCTTTCGGGCAGGATGCTTCGGCCGTGTACCAATCGGCCAACAGGCCGCGGGCGCTGGCGCTGATCGGGGACCGCTACCACAGCCCGATGTATATTCGCGACGGGCTGGCGCCGGCGTTCTTGCGGGAGAATATTCCGGTCACCTTTATCGAGAATGACCAGGCGCTGACGGCCGAGGCGCTGAAGGATTTCCAGTTGCTGGTGATCCTGCGCGACGGGATGAACTGGCCCAAGGGTTACGACCAGCCGGCTGTGAAGTGGATGACCGACGCGCAACAGCAGGCCCTCTGGGACTTCGTCCATAACGGCGGCGGGTTCCTGCCGCTGCACAACGCCCAGGGGATCTATCCGCCCGACGGGCTCTACTACAAGCTGCTCGGTGGGGATTATGGCGGGCACCCCAAGCCCTACGTGTTCACGGTGCGGATCGAGAACCACACCCACCCAGTGACCGCCGGCGTGGAGGACTTCGAGATCTTCGACGAGCAGCACACCGTGAAATACTACCTGGACCGCGAGCACCTGCTGCTGCGGTCCATCGCCCGGGACAACCTGGCCGCCCCGGCCGGCTGGTGGCGGGAGATGGGCCAGGGCCGCCTGGTTTACCTCGCCCCCGGCCATACCCCCGAGGCGCTGGGACATCCCATGATCCAGCGGTTGCTGCGCAACTCGATGCGTTGGTGTTTGCGGATGAAGTAGAACGGGGATCGTGGAGCGTGGATCGTGGGCCCCGAGCCTGGGCCCCGCGGATGGTAGCTCGCGGCGGGGCTCCGAGCCTTGAGCCCACGATCCGCGATCCGTTCTTTTGGGGCTTGGAAGTTGACTCCAACAGGCGCATACTGTAGGGAGAGACTTCGACTGGAGGTGCCGAATGCCAGTGAAGAAGCTCATCCACGTTCTCCGCCGTGTTCCCCCCCTGAGCCGAGAGGAAGGCATGAAGATCCTGATGCGGGACCGGTTCACATGCCAGTATTGCGGCCTGGACGGCACGGCCAGCTTGGAGAACGCGCTGATGATGACCGTGGACTTCGTCATTCCCCGGGCGCTGCGCGGTAAAAAAGACCCCCGCAACCTGGTGGCCGCCTGCCGACCCTGCAACTTGATGAAGGGCCGCCACAAGTTTGCCAGCTTCGAGGACGCCCGGAACTACGTGCTTCAAAAGCGGGAGGAAGAACGGCGCAAGTGGGAG
>JACQDI010000785.1 GCA_016201195.1 Acidobacteriota bacterium
CTGCGCTTTTGCTTGCCGTTGTTCCCCCAGGCGTCGCGCGCGCTGGCGCCGGCCATCTCGATTCTCGCCATCATCGGGATCGTGTACGGCGCGCTGGTCTGCCTGGTGCAGCCGAACATGAAGAAGCTGGTGGCCTACTCCTCGGTGAGCCACATGGGGTTCGTGGTGCTGGGGATCTTCAGCTTCACGCAGCTTGGGACGGACGGGGCGGTCTACCAGATGCTGAACCACGGGATCACCACGGGGGCGCTGTTCCTGCTGGTGGGGATGCTCTACGAGCGGCGGCACTCACTGGAGATTACGGCCTACGGCGGGGTGGCCACGCCGGCGCCGGTGCTGGCGACGGTATTTCTGATTACGAGCCTGGCCAGCGCGGGGCTGCCGCTGCTGAATAACTTCGTCGGGGAGTTTCTGGTGTTGCAGGGGACGGCGGAGGCGAACTATCGCTATGCGGTCTTTGCGGCCACCGGAGTGATCCTGGCCGCTTGGTACCTGCTCTGGCTCTACCAGCGGCTGTTTCTGGGCGAGCCGACCGGGGAGATGAGGGATCTCGACAGGCGGGAGCTGCTGTCGGCGGTGGCGCTGATCGTCATGATGGTGTGGATGGGGGTTTACCCGAGGACGTTCTTAGCGCGGATCAGTTCAAGCACCGCGCGGATTCTGGAGCCGATTGAGCTGCGCGTGGAAATGCAAAAGTCAAAAGTGACGGCGGTGACGTTTCCAAATGCCCGATAGCGCGCAAATCCTGCGGTTGCTGCCGGAGATCCTGCTGAGCGTGTTCGGCACGCTCATCATGGTGCTCGATCCGCTGACGGGCAGGAACCGCAAGGCGCTGCTTGGTGTGCTGGCGCTAGTGGGGGCGTACTGCGCCTGGATCGGGGCGCTGGTGAGCTACGCCAACCCGGGACCGGCCTTCGGCGGGATGGTGACCGTGGACGGGTTCGCCACGTTCTTCCGGCTGCTGGTGTGCGCGATCGGTTTTCTCACCGTGCTCGCCTCCATGAGCTACCTGGAGCGGAACGAGTTGCCGCAGGGTGAATACTACGCGCTGGTGCTGTTCGGGGTGGCCGGGCAGTCGCTGATGGCTGTGTCGGGCGAGCTGGTGCTGATCTTCCTGGGACTCGAGATTTCCTCGATCTCGACCTACATATTGGCGGGATTCCTGCGCGAGGATGCAAAGTCCAACGAGGCGTCGCTGAAATACTTTTTCCTGGGCTCGTTCGCCACGGCGTTTTTCCTCTACGGGGTGGCGCTGACCTACGGGGCGACGGGGTCGACCAAACTGGTCGTCATCCGGCAGGCGATGGAGGGCAAGGACGCCAATGTCGTGCTGGCGGTGATTGCGGGAGCGCTGATGTTTGTCGGGCTGGCGTTCAAGGTTTCGGCGGCGCCATTCCAGGTTTGGACGCCGGACGTGTACCAGGGCGCTCCCAGCCCCGTGACGGCCTACCTGTCGACGGGGCCGAAGGCGGCGGCATTTGCGATTTTCCTGCGGATCTTTTTCACCACCGTGCCCCAGACCGGCGTGATGTGGGGATGGCTGCTGTGGACTTGCGCGCTGCTTTCGATGACCATCGGGAACTTCGCGGCGCTGGTGCAGACGGACATCAAGCGGATGCTGGCCTACAGTTCCATCGCTCACGCAGGATACGTGCTGGTGGCGTTCACCTCGTGCACGCCGATCGGGGCGGCGGCGGCGATGTTTTATCTTGCAGCGTACGCGTTCATGAACCTGGGCGCGTTCACGGTGGTGAGCCACCTCTCAGGCCGCCGGGAACAGTACGTGGCGATCGACCACTACGCGGGGCTGGGACGCCGGCGCCCATTCCTGGCGGCGCTGCTGACCATTTTTTTGCTGTCGCTGGTGGGGATTCCCCTGACCGGCGGGTTTTTCGGCAAGTTTTACATCTTCCGGGCGGCGGTGAACGCGGATCTGCTGTGGCTGGCCGTGCTGGGGCTGCTCAACAGCGCCGTTGCTGCCTACTACTACCTGAAAGTGATCGTGGTGATGTACATGCAGGAGCCGAAGGAAGAGGTGACTATCGAGCCAGTGCCGGCAACGCTGGCGGCAACGTTGGTGCTGGCTGCGGGTGCGGTCTTCTTCCTCGGCGTGTATCCAGGGCCGGTGCTCGACTTCGCCACCCGCTCGGCGAGCTTCAGCCGTCAATGAAAAGATCTCTCACCCGCAGAAGCTGCGTCGGCGCCGGGATGGCGGCTGGCCTGGACAACGTGTTCGTGGCGGATGGGAGCGTCCACGTTACCAACGGAGGCTTCAACCCGGCGCTGACGATCCTGGCCGTTGCGTTCTGGGCGTCGGAGTACATCGTCAGGGAATGGAAAGCGTCAGGGAATGGAAAGGGACCCGGTTCCGGTAGATGCAGATCAGAGAAGCGACCGCGAAGTATGAGGCGTGGCTGGCAAGTCAAATCCCGCTGATCCACGCCGACCTCAAATCCAAGCGCGAGCAGATGAGGGAAGGAATCTTTGCGTTCCTGCGGGCGACGTTTTACCGCTGGACGCAGGTGTGGCCCGAGGTCTGCGGCGAAGTGGCGGAGGCGCCGGTGGTGCTGGCGGTGGGCGACCTGCACGTCGAGAACTTCGGGACCTGGCGGGACGCGGAAGGGCGGCTGGTGTGGGGCATCAACGATTTCGACGAGGCGTGGCCCCTTGCCTACACCAACGACCTGGTGCGCCTCGCGGCCAGCGCGTACGTTGCGATCGAGGAGAATGGCTTGACGATCGAGCCCACGGATGCCGCGCGGGGCATTCTCGAGGGGTACGCCGAGTCCCTGGACAAAGGCGGGCGGCCGTACGTGCTGGCCGATGAGCACCCGGCGCTGCGGGCGATGGCTATGGAGCGGCTGAAGGACCCGCAGAAGTTCTGGCACAAGATGGAACAGTGGGCTGAGTTGGCCGAGCGCGAAATTCCGATTGACGCGGAGGAGGCCCTGCGCAGGGGGTTGCCCGAGCCGGGCGTGGCGTGCCGGGTGGTGCACCGGGTGAGCGGCCTGGGGAGCCTGGGGCGGCAGCGTTTTGTGGCGCTCGCCGAGTGGCGCGGCGGTAAGATCGCCCGCGAGGCCAAGGCGATGGCGCCGTCGGCGTGCCTGTGGGCGCAGGGCGGGCAGGGTGCGGCCGAAATCCTTTACCAGAAGATCCTGGACAGCGCGGTCCGCTGCCCGGACCCGTTTGTGAGGCTCGAGGGACGGTGGGTCTTGCGCCGCCTGGCGCCTGACTGCTCGCGCATCGAACTGGCCGTGCTGCCCAAGGAGAAGGACGCGGTCCGCCTGCTGCGGGCCATGGGATTTGAAACCGCCAACGTCCACCTGGGCAGCGGAAACCGCGCGGCCCTCGCGGGCGATCTACAGAAGCGCGAGCCCGGCTGGTTGCACCACGCCGCCAAGCAGATGGTGGAGGCAGTTCGCCGCGACTGGGGCGCGTTCAAAGGCTGACTAAGGATTCTTCTCAAAGGTTTTCTTGGTGTCTTAGTGTCTTGGTGGTGAAAGGGTAGCTGTCACGGCCTCCCGGGCTTGTCCCGCCACATCCCTCGCAGGCGGTAGAGGTTGATCAGGTGGTGCAGCATCACCGTCTCGCCGGCGCCGACCTCGACGCGCGTGGTGACGTCGGCGCCGTAGCCGCCATAGGCTGCCGTCTTGAGGTCGGGAATGTAGCCCGGCCAGGCGCCGCCGGAACTGTAGGTGTAACCGTAGAAAAGCGCGTACGGGACGTCGGCGTTCGCTTTCCAGCGTGTCTGTAGCTTGTGGTGAGGTTCGCCGGGGACGGCGGC
The DNA here is from genome assembly GCA_016201195.1 of Acidobacteriota bacterium. Lineage (GTDB taxonomy): Bacteria > Acidobacteriota > Terriglobia > Bryobacterales > JACQDG01 > JACQDI01. Next base: position 3,785 of record JACQDI010000785.1, read on the forward strand.
GATGGCGATCTCGTGGTTGAGCAGGACCGTGGTGATGCCGACTTCGAGGGTCTTCTCCTTATCCCAGCGATCGGAGAATTTCAGAATCTCGCTCGCGGACTCGATGGACGGCTGCGCGGGGGCGGCGGCCTTGATGGCCCGCGCCGTCTTGAGCACTTCGGGTGCGAGGATTTCGCCCATCGTGGTCATGGTCTTGAAGTCTTCGGCCTCGTTGCCGGTGCGGCCCTGAAACAAGGGGTTAGTGTCGCCGGCGCCGCCCTGCACGAACATGCACTGCGCGCCCTTCATTTCAGCCTCCACGCGGGCCTGGAGCACGCCCGGGTAGTCGGCCGAGTACTTGCAACTGGTACTGCCCAGGCAGACGGCGTGGCAGGCGTAGTGGACCACTACCGCCCGGACGGTTCCAGCGTCGTCCTCAATGCGGAGGACCATAAACTCGGGGTCAACCGGGCCGTAGGGAACGCGCTGGAGGTTATCGAACAGCGCGCGGGCACGGCCGTCGTCGCGCAACAGCAGGCGGTTGTAGCCGAGCCGAAGTGAGCCGCGGCCGATGCCAAGGCGTGCCGGGAACATGGATCCGGCGGCTTGGCGGATGGCGCCGAGAATCTTGCCCTCGATTTCGAGCAGGTAGGGAGAAGGCTCGCTCGCGCCCGGGGTGAGGCCGGCGCCGGTTCCGGCCGGAGCCAGGAACGCGGGCCCCGAGTGGGTGTGAGAAGCCGAGAGCAGCAGGACGGGGATGTTGAGCTGGTCCTTGACCTGGCGTCGGAGGTTCTCTGACACGATGCTGCCGAGGTCGAGGGTGACGATCGCCATGCGCGAGTCGCCGGCCTCGAACACCAGCACTTTGGCAAAGAGCGGATCGTGGGTGCCGTTGGCCGGGCCGCACCGTCGGTTGGCGTAGCCGTACATGGGCATGAGGGTCGAAGGTGTGATCTCGACCTTGGCCACGCCGGCGCGGAAGGGGACTTCCTGCGCCAGAAGCGCGGTCGTGAGCAGGGGTAGCAGCCATTTCATGGAGTAGTCTCCTTGGGGCAAGCCAGAGGCTTATCCTACAACACTCCTGCTACAATGATCGATCCATGTCCCTGGTGGTCGTTGGATCGGTCGCCTACGACGGAATCGAGACCCCGTACGGAAAGGCCGACCGCCTGCTGGGCGGCTCGGCCACGTACATCTCCCTGGGGGCAAGCTTCTTCGGCCCGGTGAAGATCGTCGCCGTGGTGGGCGACGATTTCGCAGACTCTGACGTACGCCTGCTCGAAGAGCACGGGGTCGACCTGGAGGGCCTGGAGCGGGCGCCGGGGAAAACCTTTTACTGGGCGGGTGTCTATTCCAAGGATTGGAACGAGCGCACCACGCTCACCACCGACCTGAACGTCTTCGCCGATTTTAATCCCAAGCTGCCGGAGAGTTACCGCTCATCTCCCTACCTGTTTCTGGGCAACATCCAGCCGGCGTTGCAGGCGCAGGTGCGGCGCCAGATGCCAGGGGCGCGCCTCGTGGGCGGCGACACCATGAACCTGTGGATCCGCGAGACGCCGGCGGAACTGGCCCAAACGCTGCGCGACTGGCACGTGCTGCTGATCAACGACAGCGAGGCGCGGATGCTGTCGGGAGAGAATGATCTGCTGCGGGCGGCGCGAAAGATCCTCGCCATGGGCCCCCAGACGTTGATCATCAAGCGCGGCGAATACGGAGCGGCGCTGTTCCGCGGCGACGGGTATTTCGTGACGCCGGGGTTTCTGCTGGAGTCGGTCTCGGATCCGACCGGGGCGGGGGACTCGTTCGCCGGCGGCTTCATGGGGTACCTGGCCGGGTGTGGCGCCGAGCCGGGCGACCACGTCGCGCTGCGCCGGGCGGTGATCTATGGATCGGTGATGGGCAGCTTCTGCTGCGAGCAGTTCGGGGTGCAAAGGCTGGCCGGCCTGACCCGCCAGGAAATCGACGCCCGCTACCGGGAGTTTCAGGCGTTTACGCAGTTTTAGCAGGCTGCGGAAAAAGCCGTCGAGATGAGTCTCGACGCAGCAAGGCAGGAGTGCCTGCGCCGGCGCCTGTCGGGCTTCCTCCGCAGCCTGCCGGATCCAAGGAGCTAGGCTGCGCCTCGCTTGGGGAGCCCGATTGAACGCACAGACGCAGAAAGCGCAGAGGAATCCCAAGACGCCCATTGGCCTGGAGGCGCTCGCTTGCTTGGCCTGCGCCTGCTTGGTCAGCGTGGCGTTCCTGTGGTTCTGCCAGGCGCGCGGGTACACTCTGTATTATGGAGATGCGACCGCGCACATCAACATCGCG
>JACQDI010000786.1 GCA_016201195.1 Acidobacteriota bacterium
TGGGAGCGCCTATACGGACCTGAACTGGGAGCAGCAGTTGGCCCTTCTTCAGCAGCTCGAAAAGGATCCGGGCAAGGGGAGCGAGTTTTTCGCCCTGGTCCGCCAGCACACCATGGAGGGCTATTACGGCGATCCCAAGTACGGCGGCAATCGCAATTCCGTATCGTGGAAGATGATCGGCTTCAAAGGGTAATTGCCAACCGAAAAGTAAATGCCGTGGTGGTGGGGTCGGGCGCCGGCGGAGGCGTGATGGCCAAAGAGCTGGCCGAGGCCGGGCTGTCGGTGGTGTTGCTGGAGCGGGGCCGCGCCTATACCACGCATCACTTCAGCCACGATGAGCTGCACTGCCAGTGCGAAAACGGGCGGGACCTGGCGTATGGACCGCCGGCCGAGCCCAATCCGCGCACCTTCCGCTACGATGATTCCACACCGGCGCGCCTCGTGTATGCAGGCCGGGACGCGGAGTACGGGCGAACGCTGGCCGGCGTGGGTGGGGCCACCAGCGCATACGGCGGAGCATCCTGGCGTTTCATGCCGCAGGACTTCCGCATGCGCTCCACTTACGGAAGCATCGAGGGAAGCAACCTCGAAGACTGGCCTATCACCTATGACGACCTGGAACCCTTCTATGAGAAGGCCGAGTATGAGCTGGGCGTTTCCGGATTGGCCGGGGCCGATCCGTTTGCCGCGCCTCGCAAGAAGCCTTATCCTCTGCCGCCGCTGCCGCTGAATCCTCAGGGAGAAGCGCTGGCGGCGGCCGGGAAGCGCCTGGGCTGGCATCCCTTCCCTCCGCCGTTTGCGATCCTCTCCCGGCCCTATCAGGGACGCAGCGCCTGCGCCCAGTGCGCCTGGTGTCTGGGCTTTGTTTGCGAAGTCAACGCCAAGTCGGGCACGGCCATCGCGTTGCTGCCGCGCGCTTTGAAAACCGGCGCCTGCGAGCTGCGCGCCGGCTGCTTCGTCAACAAGGTCTTAACGGACGGGCGCGGCCGGACGACGGGAGTTACGTATTTCGATCGGCAGAAGCAGCTCCAGCGGCAGGAGGCCGACCTGGTGGTCGTGGCGTGCTCGGCCACCGAGACGCCGCGGCTCCTGCTGAACTCCGGAGCCAAGCTATTTCCGAAGGGCCTGGCCAATTCCTCTGGCCAGGTGGGACGCAACCTGATGGGCCACATCTACGCCGCCGCCTTCGGCGTTTTCGACCGGGAGATCCCGCACCAGCTCGGCCCGGGGCCTTCCATCGCGTTCAACGACTGGAACCATCCGCGCGGCCGGCCCATCATCGGCGGCGGATATATCTATAACTTTTACAGTACTACTCCAATCTATTTCACGGGCAACCGGCCTCCGGGCGATCCGACCTGGGGAAAAGCCCACAAGGAATTCCAGCGCAAATATTTCCACCGCTACATCCATCTGGACTCCAATTGCCAGGACTTGCCGATGGGTTACAACCGCGTGGACCTGGATCCGGAGGTCCGCGACGCGTGGAATGTTCACGTCTCGCGCATTACCCACCAGTTCCACGCGCGCGACCAGGAGGCAGCGGAATTCGTGATGGACCGCGAGGAGGAGCTGCTGAAGGAAGCGGGCGCCATCCGTGTGTGGCGATACAAGAACCCGCGAGGAGGCATCAACGAGCACCAGTGCGGGACCTGCCGCATCGGGAACGATCCCAAGACGTCGGTGTTGAACCGGCATTGCCAGGCGCACGACGTGGACAACTTGTTTGTCACCGACGGCAGTTGCTTTGTCACCTCCGCAGGGCTGAACCCGGCGTTGACGATCGAGGCGCTCGCGTACTGGGCCGCCGACTACATCCAGCGGGAGTGGAGGGGCGGGGCTTTCCGCCGGAGTTGAGGAGGGAACATGGACCGAAGACAACTGTTGAAGGGCGCTGCCGCTCTGTTGGCAGGTCCGGCCGTCGCCGCCGAGGGGCAGCCTTTTCGCGTGGGACACGCCACCACCACGCACCTGCACTACGAGAAGACCACCGCCTCTTTCTGGAAGGGGGTGGAGGATCTCTCGGCGCTGGGTTTTCGCGGCACGGAGGCGGACGACATGATCGCCCACCTGAGCGACGTTTACGCCAACCGCGTCGCCGAGTTCCGCGAGCGCATGGCCAAGCACAGCATGACCCTGCCGGCGCTCTACCACACGGTGCCGGAGGACTTCGCCGCGCGCGACCGCAAGACGTTGATCGCCTCGCTGATGAAGGTCGGCAAATTCATCCACGACGTAGGCGGCGGAATCTTTAATCTCTCCGGCCCGGACCCGGTCCCCAAGAGTGACCGCGCGCCGCAGATCCGCGCTCTGGCCGAGGTGGCCAACGAACTCGGCAAGCGCCTGCGGGAAGAGTATGGCCTGCGCGCCGGGTATCACCCGGAGGGAGATGGGCTACTGCGAGGCCGCGAGGACATCAGCCGCCTGATGGACCTGACGCGCCCCGAAGTTTTCTCGTTTTGCCCCGACACCGGGCATTTGACGGACCTGAAATGCGATGTGCTGGAAGTGTTTCGCACCTATCGCTCACGGATCATTCACATGCACGCCAAAGATTACGATCCCAACCTGGTGACTCCGGAGACCGCCACAACAGGACGGAAAGGCGGGTTTGTCGTGTTGGGTCATGGCGTGGTGAACTTCCCCGCGGTCGTGGAGTTCCTGAAGAAGAGCGACTACCGCGGGTGGTTCATGATCGAGCTCGATCCGCCGCGCAGCACGCCGCTCCAGGACTCGCGGGGGAATCTGGCCTACGTTACGCAGAAGTTGAAGCTGACGGTGGGGTAGTCAAAGTCGTCTCACGATCTGTCGACGATTTCGAGCCAGTCTCAGAAACTGAGCTTCATCCAAACTGGAGCACGCGCTGGCCTCCCACGGTGAGGATCTGGCCGAAGGTGCTGCGCCCGAGACGCTTGTCGGGCCGGCGAGTTGCGCCGGGTTGAAAAGGCTGAAGAACTCGCTTCGGAACATGAGGCTGGTCCCTTCGCGGAACCGTCCGGGTGAGGCTGACGCCGGTGGAGGAGCCGCCGGGGTTGCGCAGCGCGTTGCGGCCGAGATTTCCAAAGCTGCCCGGCTGGGTCTGGACCACGGCGTTGCGTTGAAGTAATGGGCGATCTGGCTCCGTCAGCCGCAGGCTTACCCTACTGCGTGATGATGCCCTTGCTCTCGGCGCCGCTCACGCGGAGCAGGCCCTTTTCCAGCGCCGGCCGCGAGCCACGGATCAGCGCGCCGATCACGTTGTTCATCCACACCAGCGAAGAAGAGCCGGCCACCGTATCGGTGCGGAAGCCGTCCACAGTCAGGTCCTTGACGTCGTCAAAGATCATCGCCGGGCGGAGATCCTCTTTGTCCCAGCGCGTGTGGATGTTGCTGAGCGCCAGGCCCTCCGCGTGCCGGCCGTAGAAGCCATAGGCGGGCAGGACGCCGAACATGTTGCCCTCGGGGTATTTGGCGATGTGCTCAGGTACTTCCAGGCCCTTGGGATCGTGGTTGCCGCCTTCCATGGTGATGACGATGTTCGAGAGCGACACGCGACGCACCGGATAACCGGGGATTCCGGTGACTGAAGACGCCATGGAAGCTCCGCGAACGAGGATGTTGCTGATCGAAATGTTCTGCGCCGATCCGGGCACGGGCGGATTCAGGCCGCGGCCGCGATTGCCCAGCCGCACGAAAATCGGCGTCTCGATGCCGGCCATGGAAATGTTGGAGATCACTACCCCGTCGATGTTCGCGCCGTCCACCGATTCGAGCGAGATGCCGGAAATCGGCCGGCGGCCCTTCTCGCGCGGAAACATGGTGCAGTTGGAGACCGTGACGTCCTTCAAGTCACCGCTCGACTCGGTGCCGAACTTGAAGTTGCTGCAATTGGTGCGCAGAACGCAGTTGGTGACGGTCAGGTGCTCGGTCGAGCGGCGGTTCTCCATGCCCATCGACGGGCTGGCCTTGGGGCAGATGGCGTCGTCAAAGCAATCGATGTAACAGTTGGAGATACGCACGTAGCGGGAGGCGTCGGGATCGATGCCGTCGGCGTAGCCGTTGAGGATGGTGACCCCGTCGATATCGATGTAGTCGGTTCCCCAGAAGCTGATCGAGTAGTTCGGCGAGTTCTGCACGGTGATGCCGCGGATGGTCACAAAGCGGCAGAGCTTGATGGAGACGGTCTTCGGGCCGCGGCGCCGGGGACGGTTCCCATCGATGGTCCCCTGGCCGAGGATGGCGATGTGGTGCACATTCTCGGCGGTCACCAGGCCGTAGTGGAAGTAGGTGGTCTCGTTGTCGGAGACCGACTTGAAGGGGAGCGTCTCGTAGGGATCGAAGTCGGCGTTGTCGGGGCTGGCGAGCAGGGTTGCGCCGTTCGACAGAAACAAGGTGACGTTGCTTTTGAGGTGGATGGTGCCGCTGAGGTAGTTGCCGGGCGGGAGCGTTACCGTCCCACCGCCTTGTTTCTCGGCCGCGTCAATGGCCTTCTGGATGGCGGCGGTGTCCTTAGTGGAGCCGTCGCCTTTGGCCCCGAAATCCCGCACGTCGAAGTTGGAGGCGGCGAGCAGCGCCGAGGAGGCGCCGAGCAGCAGAAGCCCGGGAACCCAGAAACGCGTCCGCATTAAGACCCCCCGGGGAAATTGTAGCCGCTACCGGGCGGCGACACAAGGGGCTGCAGATTCGCTCGGTCTCGACGGTTGGAGCGGATCGAACCATGCTACGATGTTGACCGCCCGCGCAGATCTGACAAAGCGAGTCTGACAAATGAACGTGCGCCCAGCCGCTTCCCACACTTTAACCACAAAGGGGTAGAGTCATGAACCGGCACACCGACCGATCTTCATCGAGCGTCGCCGTCGCTCCAACCGCTCCAGCAACCGCCTATCGCTCGGAGTCAGGGCTGTCGAGGCAGCTCTACCGGCGCGCTGTCAGGGTCATGCCTGGCGGCAACACACGCCATTCCACCGCTCTCGCGCCGTACCCCGTATACGTCAAAAGCGGCCGAGGGTGCCGGGTGGTTGACATCGAGGGAGAGGAGCGGATTGACTTCCTGAACAACTACACGTCTTTAATCCTCGGGCATGCCGATCCGCAGGTCACCCGAGCCGTCCAGCAGCGCATGGAGCTTGGCAGCGCCTTCACCATGCCCACCGAGCTGGAGGTCGAGCTGGCGGAACTGCTGGTCTCCAGGGTTCCCTACATCGATCAGCTCCGTTTCTGCAACTCCGGCAGTGAGGCGGTGTTGCTGGCGGTGAAGGCCGCCAGAGCGTTTACCGGCAAGCCCGGGATCGCCAAGTTCGAAGGGGCCTACCACGGGATCTACGACTACGTGCAGGTGAGTGAAGCTCCCACGCCGGATAACTGGGGCGATCCCGACGCTCCGGCCAGCGTCGTGGAGGCGGGCTCACCGCCCAGCGTGGCGCGGGATGTGGTGGTCTTGCCGTGGAACAACTTCGAGGCTTGCAGGCAGCTCATTCAACGCCACAAGAACGAACTGGCGGCGGTGATCGCGGATCCGCTGCCCTCTGCGATTGGCATGATCCCGCCACGACCCGGCTTTTTGGAATCCCTGCGCGAAGAAACCGAGGGGCAGGGCGTTCTGTTGATCTCGGACGAGGTCATGAGTTTTCGGCTGTCCTACTACGGAGCTATGTACGACTACGGAATTCGTCCGGACTTAACCGCTCTGGCGAAAATCATCGGTGGCGGCTTCCCGGTGGGGGCGGTGGCCGGTGCGGCCCGGGTCATGTCTGTCTTCGACCACACCGGAGACTTGAAGGTTCGTCACGGAGGGACGTTCAACGGGAATCCGGTCACAATGACGGCGGGGTTGGAGACGATGAGGCAAATGACGCCCCAAGCCTACGATCGGCTGAACCGCATGGGAGACTACATTCGCGACCGGTTGGCGCGGATGCTTGTGGATCGCCGCGTTCCGGCCCGTGTGTGCGGGAAGGGATCTCTCCTCACCGTGCATTTGACGGACCAGGAGCTGATCGATTTCCGCTCGCTCAGGGGCTTTTCTCGCCGCAAGCCGATCTATGGAGACCTGTGCCACGAAATGCTGGCTCAAGGCATCGTCACCACGCCCCGCGGCGTCTTCGGGTGCCTCTCGACGCCGATGACAGAGGCCGAGTTGAATGCCTTCGTGGAGGCGCTGGCCCGGGCGCTCACCGCGCTCGGCTGCACAGCCTGACCGATCGTGAACGACAAGGATCCTGAGCAACCACTGGAATCGGCTCTGGCTGAGTGCTCACGCCTGCGCGGGGAGAACGCCAGATTGAGGGAGTTGCTGGCCAGTCATGGCATTCAGCCGGAACCTCAGCCTGAGAGGAGGAGCACAGGCGACGGCAACGCGGCCGGCGCATCGCTGGTGACGAGTCAGTCTTCGCCGGAAGCCAAGCTGGCCTTGTTTCGCAGCCTGTTCCGAGGGCGGGAAGATGCTTACGCGGTGCGATGGGAAGCCAAGGACGGTCGGTGCGGTTATTCGCCGGCCAGCATCCGCGACTGGAACACAGTTCTCGCCAGCAGGCCCCAGGAACGGAAAAAGGTGGATCGGGAAACGCGGCAACTCTTGCCCCTGACCGATGAAGTCGTCCGCGGCCACCTCACGGGGAAGCATACGATCGGCGTCTATCCGCTCCTGCTTGACGAAACCTGTTGGCTACTCGCTGTCGATTTCGACAAGAAGACCTGGCAGACAGATGCCGGGATCTTTCTCGGCTCCTGCCGAGAACTGGGCGTCCAGGCTTCGTTGGAACGTTCCAGATCCGGCAACGGCGGTCATGTGTGGATCTTCTTCGATCGGCCGGTCCCAGCGGTAACGGCTCGAAATCTCGGTTGCGCTCTCCTGACCCGTTCCATGGAGCAGCGCCACCAGATGGGCCTCGATTCCTACGATCGATTCTTTCCCAACCAGGACACTCTGCCAAAGGGCGGCTTTGGCAACCTGATCGCCCTTCCGTTGCAGAAAGGGCCGCGGGAGCGAGGCAACAGCGTTTTCGTCGATTCTGAGTTCAAGCCCTACGCGGACCAGTGGCAGTATCTCTCCACCGTTCGGCGGGTGCCTGCCGAGCTGGTCGAAGCCCTGGTTCAGGAGGCGACGCGACAAGGAGAGATCGTCGGCGTCCGACGGAGCCTGGCCGATAACGAAAGCGATGAAGATCCGTGGATGTTGCCACCATCCAAGAAACGAAGGGAGAAGCCGATTACGGCGCCACTGCCGAAGTGCGTGCGAATCACGCACGGGAACCTGGTGTACGTGGAGAAGAAGGACCTGCCTTCTTCCATGCTGGATCGACTGATCCGGCTGGCCGCCTTTCAGAACCCGGAATTCTACAAAGCCCAGGCCATGCGGCTCTCTACGTTCGGTAAACCTCGCGTTATTGGCTGCGCGGAAGACTTTCCCCAGCATATCGGACTACCGCGTGGCTGCCTGGATGAGGCCGTGCAGCTCTTCCAGGCGCACGGCGTTGAGCCCGACATCCGGGACGAGCGCTTTGCGGGTAACCCCATCGACGCAACTTTCCATGGACAGCTTCGAGCCGCTCAGCAAGCGGCAGTCGCCCAGATCATGAGTCATGACAATGGCATTGTGTGCGCACCGACGGCGTTTGGAAAGACCACTCTGGCCGCCTGGCTGGTTGCCAAAAGGAAAGTGAACACTCTGGTTCTGGTGCACCGGCGCCAGTTGCTCGACCAGTGGCGGGAGAGGCTGGCGATGTTTCTCAACCTGCCGGCGGGCTCGATCGGGCAGATCGGGGGCGGCAAGGCGACTCGCACCGGTTCCGTAGACGTAGGCGTCATCCAGAGCCTTCAGCGAAAGGGAGAGGTCAAGGACTTCGTGGCTGAGTACGGACAGGTAATCGTCGACGAATGCCATCACCTTCCCGCGTTCACCTTCGAGCGGGTGTTGAAGCAGGTCAAGGCTCGATATGTGCTCGGCCTGACGGCCACCCCGATCCGGAAAGATGGTCATCACCCGATCCTCTACATGCAGTGCGGTCCCGTCCGATTCAACCTGAGTGCTCGAAAGATGGCGCAAACGACACCGTTCGAGCACCGGGTGATCCCGAGATGCACGGAGTTCCGGATGCCGGCAGAGCCAACGGAGGTGACGATCCATGATGTTTACGCCGCCATGGTGAACGATATTGCCCGGAACCAGTTGATCGTCCAGGATCTCGTCGAAGCCAGCCAGGCTGGGCGTTCTCCCCTGCTGCTGACGGGGCGGACGGAGCATCTGAGCCGGTTCGCTTCGCTGCTGGAGGGCCGCATCCAGAACGTGTTCGTTCTCAAAGGCGGCATGGGGCGGAAGCAGAGGGAAGCGATTACCGAGGCGCTTGCCGCCGTACCGGAGCGTGAGCAACGGGCGATCCTGGCAACGGGCAGCTACATCGGCGAAGGCTTCGACGACGCGCGGCTCGATACCCTATTTCTGGCGATGCCGATTTCGTGGCGCGGAACCTTGCAGCAATACGTCGGCCGGCTCCATCGCTTGCACGACAACAAGAAAGTGGTGCAGGTTTACGACTACGTGGATACCCTCGTTCCGATGCTGGCGAGGATGTACGGGAAGCGGCTCCGGGGCTATCAGGCTATTGGGTATAAGGTGGAGGACGATGCTCGAGGTAAGGGTCGTACCAGTTGGCGCCGGGAGCAAAAGATACTGCTTCGGGTGAAGGTTGATTGGGGCGACATTGCCGGGTCGTAACCCATCCTATAATAATCACTCGGAAGCAGCGGCGAGGGCCAACCATCCGACCAGAGCGGCAAGCTTCTCGTCCTGACGCCACGGAGGGCCGATGGCTTGTCCCAGCCCGGTTACGTGGCGTTGCAGCTCCTCGACAGCAACGCCGAGTTCGTCCGCGCCGCGGGAGAACAGGTCGCGCTCCACCGCTTTCCTGACCGGCAGGTTGTAGTGTTCGCTGGCGTGTGTAA
>JACQDI010000775.1 GCA_016201195.1 Acidobacteriota bacterium
CCGCCGACACCACGAGCCCGACGGCCAGACTTAGAATGGCACTTTTGTTGAACACGCTCTCCTATCGTACCGCGACGAAAAGGCAAAAGGCAAAGTGCAAAAGGCAAAAGGCAAAAATCAAGGCACGCGGGCTGCCGCCCGCGAGCATTTTTTGAGAATGCCCCCTTCCTTGATTTTTGCCTTTTGCCTTTTGCACTTTGCCTTTTGCCTTGCTTTAATATGGAATAGAGGAAGGGGCTGTCTATGAGAACCGCGTGCGCACTTCTTCTGACGATCCTCCTGCCAATGGGAGCCCGCGGCGACGCCGCCTCGCCCCGCCGGCTCGACCTCTCGGAGCTCAGGCTCCCTCCCGGCTTTGAGATCTCGATCTACGCACGGGGCGTGGGCAACGCCCGCATGATGGCGTTTAGCCCCACCGGGACCCTGTTCGTCTCCGACACGAGCGGCGGCCGCATCCGCGTGATCCCCTCGGCGAATCAAGTGCAGACCTTCGCCTCCGGCCTGAACAGCCCCCACGGACTAGCCTTTCGCGGCAACGATCTTTACGTGGCCGAGAATCACCGCATTGTCGTATTCCGCAACGCCGGTAATCCCTCGCTCCAGGCAGGCACGCCGGAAGTGATCGCCCCACTGCCCGCCGGCCTGATCGGCCACATCACCCGGACGCTTCTCTGGGATCGTGACGGGAACCTGGTCGCTACTGCAGGTTCCACGTGCAACATCTGCACGGAAAGTGACCCGCGGCGGGCGGCGGCGATGCGTTTCAACGCCGACGGCTCGGGCATGCAGATCTTCGCCAAGGGCCTGCGCAATTCCGTGGGCCTGGCGCTCCATCCCGTCACCGGCGAGATCTGGGCCACCGACAACGGCGGCGACGGCCTCGGCGACGAGCAGCCGCCGGAAGAGATCAACGTCCTCCGCGCCGGCAACGACTACGGGTGGCCGCGCTGCTACGGTAGCGGGCAGCGCTACCCCGGCTTTACGGGGGACTGCTCCTCGGCCGTGCCCCCCGAGTTGGCCATGCAGGCCCACTCCGCGCCCCTAGGTATCAGCTTTTACGCCGGCGAGATGTTTCCCGCCCGCTATCTCAACGACGCCTTCGTCGCCTTCCACGGCTCCTGGAACCGCACTGTCCCCACCGGCTACAAGGTGGTGCGCGTGCTCGCGTCGAGCGGCCGCGCCACCGGCATCGAGGATTTCCTTACGGGCTTTCTGAACGGCACGACCACCTCCGGGCGTCCGGTCCACGCCTTGACCGGCCCCGACGGCGCGCTCTACGTGACCGATGACCAGAACGGCGTGGTCTACCGCGTCAGCTACAGCGGCCCGCGCCTGAATCCGAACGGCTTGGTCACCGCGGCGGCCAAGGTCGACCATCCGGCGCCCGGAAGTCTGGTCTCTCTCTACGGCGTCAATCTGAAGGCCCAGGCCGTGAATGCGGCGGCGCTTCCGTTGCCGCTCAACCTGGAAGAAGTGAGCGTCACCGTCAACGGCGTCCAAGCCCCGTTGCTTTACGCCGGGCCCCAGCAGGTAAATTTCCAGATTCCCTTCGGCCTGCGCGGGCCGGTGGAAATCGCTCTCACCAACGGGCGCATTACCGATACCATCCAGACCGAGTTGCGCGCGACCTCTCCGGCGATCTTTACGGTGGACCAGACCGGCTCCGGGCTCGCCGCTTACACCCGGGCGGGGGACACGATCTCGATCTACTGCACCGGTCTGGGCGAGGTGGATCCGCCCGTGGCCGCAGGCGCAGCGGCCCCGCGGAGCCCTCTTTCGCGGGTAGTGAATGACCTCAGCGTGACCATCAGCGGTATCCCGGCGCCCGTCACCTTCGCCGGCCTAGCCCCGGACTTTGCGGGTCTCTACCAAGTTAACGCAACGATTCCGCCGGATGTCCAGCGAGGCCGGCGGGCGACACTGGCGCTCACTGCGGGAGGCGCAGCGAGCAATCCCGTCGACGTCATCCCGTAGCGCCACCAACCCTCTCAACTTTTCCTCTTCTCTTGCCGATGAACAGAACGAGAGGGATTCCCCACCATGCGGCAATGCCGAATTGCGATGTGCCCCACCGTGGTCTTGCTGCTGTTAGCGGCGGCCGCAAACGCCCTTGGTGCCGGAGCCGCGCAATCGCGGCGCGCTCCCGCCGACCTGACAGCGATGAGCCTGGAAGAGTTGGCCAACATCGAGGTCACTTCGGTGGCAAAGAAAACGCAGAAGCTCTCCCAGACCGCCGCCGCCGTCTATGTGATCACCCAGGAAGACATCCGGCGTTCGGGGGCGACCAGCATTCCGGAAGCGCTGCGGATGGCGCCGGGGCTGGAGGTGGCGCGCATCGACGCCAGCAAGTGGGCCATCAGCTCCCGCGGGTTCAACGGCCAGTTCAGCAACAAGATGCTGGTCCTGATCGACGGCCGCAGCGTGTACTCGCCGCTGTTTTCGGGCGTCTACTGGGACGCGCAAGACCTGCTGCTCGAAGACATCGACCGGATCGAAGATCATCCGCGGACCGGGGGCGACCATGTGGGGCGCCAATGCCGTCAACGGGGTGATCAACGTGATCAGCAAGCGCTCCCAGGACACTCAGGGCGCGCTGATGACCGCCGGGGCCGGCAACGAAGAGCGCGGTTTCGGCGGGTTTCGCTATGGGGCCAGGCTGGGGTCGAAGACCTATTACCGCGTCTACTCGAAGTACTTCGACCGGGAGGAACTCAACGGCGAGCCCGGCTCGCCCGCCGCGGCCGACTGGCACGCTCTGCGCGGCGGGTTTCGGATGGACGGGGAGCGATCGGCGAAGGATTCGTGGACTATTCAAGGAGACGTGTATGACGGCCGGGCGGGCCAAACGTCGGCCACCTTCTCGCTCAGCCCGCCCTTCTCGCAAGCGGACAATGACCGGGTCGCATCGACCGCCGGCAATGTGCTGGCGCGGTGGAGGCGCCGGCACTCGGACACCTTCGAGACGACGCTGCAGATCTACTACGGCCGTTGGGAACGCAACGACGGCATCTTGGGGGAGAGCCGGCACACGGTC
>JACQDI010000092.1 GCA_016201195.1 Acidobacteriota bacterium
AATCCGGCGTTGAGGAAGCGGTACCACAGCTCGTAGGCGGCTTCGCCGAAGGGCAGGATGTCGATCGCATCCATGGCGCCGAGGGCCGCTCCGACCGGGCCTTCCTTGGCCCCGAGCCACGTGTCGAACACATCGCGTATCTGCCCGCCCACCGGGTGGACATAGCTCACCAGGCCGCCTTGCTTGCGGGCTTCGAGCGCGGCCATGGTGTTGAGCGGAAAATCGTAGGGCGAGTTGCTCCCGGGGACACTCGTAAACGATGGTGGCACCTGGCTCTTGATGTTGAGGAAGGCCATGTGGCCGAGCGGATAGCTGTTGCGATACTCCTGGCCCCAGTAAAGAATGTAGCGGGCGGTGGAGAGCGGATCGACTGAGCCGCGGAAAAACTCCTTGTCGTGGATAAACGCCCCGTTGTTGTTGGCGACGATCATGTTGGCGGCGTTCAGGTCCTCGGCTTGGAGCCAGCGCAGCGACTGCATCGGCCGCTGGTAATAGCTGCCGTTGTAGTTGGCGTGGAAATGGTTCTCGCCGGTGTACCAGCCGCGCTGGTTCCAGTTGGTCCAGCGCCGCATCTGGATGGTCACTTCGGCGGTCTCGCCGGGGGCCACCTCGACGGGGCGATCGGCGATGTCGTACTCGACGCCCTTGAGCGCGGTCAATTGCACGCGGCCGGCCGGGACCGGGAACATATCGTCGCCGCTCGCCACGAAGAAGCCCTCGCGGCCGCCGCTGCGGCCGAGCGCGTAGTAGAAAATCTGTGTGCCGGCCGGGCAGTAGGCCTTGCCGTCGGCGGCGCGCACGTAGAGTCGAACCGGAGTGCGGTTCCCTAGCTCGTCCTCGACCCGCACGCGCAGCCGCCCGGAGGCGCCACGAAACTTCAGCCCGGTGAGGCGCACGTGCTTCTTCTCGCCGCCGGCCACCGGCATGGTGAAGATATCGATGTTGCCGAGGTGATTCGAGACGTGGGCGATCCGCTTGCCGTCGGGCGAGACGGCGGGCGAAAATTCGTCACGCGACGTGTTGGTGATGTTCACCGGGGCGCCTCCCTGGCGCGAGACCCGGTACAGCTCGAAATCCCCTTTCCCGTTGATGACGTCGGCCGAGTAGATCACCCCGGAGCCGTCGGGCAGCGCGGAGAGGCTTTGGAGCTGGACGATGTCCTCGGCGCGATAGCGCGTGAGCGGCATTTGGATGGTATTGGTCGGGCCTGCGGGCGACATCGACCAGATCTGCGGCGAAGGGCCGCGCTGGCCGGCAAAAAAGATTTCCGGGCGCTTGGGGTTCCACGCCGCCTCGATCCAGTTGGAAACCGGCCGGGCGGCTTGCGGCATCTGCTGGATGGGCCGCACCGTTGGGTCGGCAACGGTGATCTCGTGCAACAATGCGCCCTCGGGAAATCGCAGGGCACAGGCGAGCTTCGCGCCGTCCGGCGACCAGGCAAGGGTGCCCGCCACGGATTGCGGGGTCGAAACCTCTTGCTCCCGGCCGGAAGCGAGGTCTACCAGTACGAGCCCTCCGGAAATGTTGGGAATCGGACCCGCCGGCGCATAGCCGCGTATGAACGCAATCTTGTCGCCGGCCGGAGACCAGGCCGGATGGGCGTGGTAGCCCGAAGACGCGGTGATCTGCTGCGCCTCGCCGCCATCGGCAGCGACCTGCCAGATGCTGCCAAACAGCGAGAAGGCGAGCTTCGAGCCGTCAGGCGACCAGGCGGGGTCGGTCGCGCCCCAGGTCACGGTTTCCGAATCCGCGGCCAAGGTTTTCAGCAGTTGATCGCGCAGCGCCAGGATGCCGCCCAGCAACGCCAGGACGGCCAGGGTGAAGACAGGGGTTAGGCGTTTCATGTCGGGTATTGTATGCCTTTTCGGAGGTAGGCGGCTGAATCAATCGCGGAGGGAGCTGCGGGAGGGGACGACACGAAACGTCCGTCGGCCGTGAATCCGATACGTTTCAAAATCATTGTGGTCTACGGTGAAGACGGTGGTGAGCGACTCCCGATGCGCCAGGTGGACGAGGGTGGCGTCTGCAAAGTCCATGGACTGGTCCAGGTATCGGATCATGAGAGCGTAGAGCGCGGGCAAGTCGGCGTCGGATATGGAAGCCACCGTGAGCACTCCGGAGCGAACCAGCTTCCAAGCGGCCTCCACCTCGTGTGAACTGTCGCCGACCAGGTGGAAAAGCTCGGTTAGGACGGCGGCGGAAGTAACGAGCGGGAGGCGGAGCTTCCCGAAGGCCTCGACACAGGCGCGGTGCCAGCGATCGTCGCGGTCGAGCAGGGCGAGGATAGCGCCCGTGTCAATGAGGCCGCCGGCGGTCATGGGCCTTGAGGAGGCGTTTACGGACGGCGATTCGCGCGTTTTCGGCACGGCGGGGGTTGCCGCCAGCAATAGAGCCGAGGGTCGTGGCCGCCGCGGCGTGAAGGGCGGCCTGTTCGCGATCGTCACCGGTCGAGGAGGCGCGTCGTGCGGCGAGCCATTCTTCGGCCATGCGGTCGAGGAGGCCAGCTACTGTGGTCCGCTGGCGGCGGGCTTCCCATTCCAAGGCGGTCTTGATTTCCGGCAGCACCCGCCAACTGTAGATCTCGCTCTTCCTCATGCACTACAGTGTAGTGCATAACAGCCGTAGGTGTCAAGACGTGATTCCACTGGGTATGTACGCCTCTGCGCATACCGGAATTAACTCCACATCCCCGATGCTGGCATCCGTCAAATGGTAGATCGACTGGACACGGGGACACTTGAGAACCGCTGAAACTCGCTCCTGAGAAAACGAGGACAGAACCACCGGTCATTCCAGTCCTCTCCCCGGTAATTTACGGCCGCCTCGCTCGGGCATACAATGCCCAAAGCTATGACGCACACATTACGCGGTTGGTTGTCAGCATGCGTTTTGGCTGGGATCCTTACCGCCGCGGAACCGGCGGTGCTGCGCGAGGGGCCCTCGGAGTCGGCGGGCGTGTCCGATGGGCGCCTGGCGAGTGCGTTGAGCCGGGTGCAGGAGTGGACCGACGCCGGGGTGATCGCCGGGGCGGTGGCGCTCATTGCGCGAAACGGAGTCATCGTCGCCCACCACGCGAATGGCTGGGCCGACATCGAGAAGAAGCTCCAGTTCGCGCCGGATACCATCTGCCAGCTCGCGTCGGTGACCAAGCCGGTCACGGCGACGGCGGTGATGGTGCTGGTCGAGGAAAGCAGACTGGCGCTCGACGATCCAGTCGGCAAACACATCCCGGCATTCCAGCGGCATCCCAAGGTCACCCTGCGCCACCTGCTGACCCACACCTCCGGGCTGCCGCGGGACGTGCCCAGCCGCAAGACGCCGCCGGCGATGCACCAGGGCTGGCTGGCGCGGCGGCTGGCTGACATCGCCG
>JACQDI010000776.1 GCA_016201195.1 Acidobacteriota bacterium
CGGTGATGATGGGAACCAACGGCATGGTGGCCGCCGAGCATCCGCTGGAGGCCCTGGCGGGATTCGACGTGCTGCGCAACGGCGGCAACGCCATCGATGCGGCCGTGGCCACCTTCTATATGACCACCGTGGTCGAGCAGCACCAGGCCGGCATCGGCGGCGACGCCTTCCTGCTGGCCTACATTGCCAAGGAGAAGCGGGTCGTGTTCCTCAACGGCACCGGGCCGGCGCCGAAGCTGGCCACCCGCGAAGCCTACCTCAAGCTGGGAGGAATTCCCGAGTCCGGGCCGTACGCCTCCGAGGTGCCCGGTGCCGTCGGCGGGTTCGATCTGGCGCTGAAAAAGTACGGCACGCGCCAGTACGACGTCCTGCTGCGCGAAGCCATCCGTGCAGCGGCTCAGGGCCATCCGCTCAGCCACTGGTCCGCGTCCAACTACGTCGAGGCCGTCGCTAAGATCTCAAAGTACCCCAGCTCGCTGCGGGTCCTGCTGAAAAACGGCAAGCCGTTCGAGCCTGGCGATCTCCTGGTCCAGGCGGACCTGGCCCGCACCTTGAGGACCATCGCCGCCGAGGGGGCGAATTCGTTTTATCACGGCTCGCTCGCCCGGCTCACCGCGGATTTTTACCAGAAGCAGGGTGGTCTGCTGCGCTTCGAGGACCTCTCCGCGTACCAGGCCGAGGAGGCCGAGCCAATCAGCACGATCTACAAGGGCTACCAGGTCATCCAGTGCCCGCCTAACTCGCAGGGCATCGTTCTGCTGATGGCGCTGAACCTGGTCGAGGGCTTTGATCTCCCCAAGCTGGGCCACAACTCCCCCGACTACCTGCACGTGGTCACGGAGGCGCTCAAGCTCGCCTTCGCCGATCGCGACCGCTACGTCTCCGATCCGCGTTTTGCGAAGGAAATCCCGACCCAGGGCCTGTTGTCGAAGCAATATGCGGCGAAGCGGCGCGCGCTGATCCGGATGGACCGCGCCATCAAGGGCCTCGCCCCGCCGGGCGATCCTCGCAATGGTGCGCCCATTCTGGCCGGTCACAAGATCGCCTATGAGGAAGGCCCTCAGTCCGTCCAACCCGCGCCCACGAGTAACGGCGACCAGGGAGAAACATCCTCATTCTCGATTGCCGACCGCTGGGGCAACGTTGTCTCGGTGACCCACAGCGTCAACGGCACCTTCGGCAGCGGCATGGTCGTCGAGGGCGGCGGCTACGTGCTCAACAACCGCATGCCTTATTTCTACCTCGACCCCGAACACGTCAACGTCTTGATGCCCGGCAAGCGCACACTCCACACCATCAACCCCGCGCTGGCGATGAAGGATGGCAAGCCCTTTCTCGCCTGGAACACCCCGGGCGGCGACAACCAGCCCCAAGCCATGCTTCAGGCGTTCCTGAACGTGGTCGAGTTCGGCCTGAACGTGCAGCAGGCGGTCGAGGCTCCCACCATCACCACCAGCAGTTTCTATCCCACCATGTTCCCCCATAAGCCGGGCGACAAGCTCACCGTGCCTACGGTCCTCGCCGACCGCATCGGCGCCGCGCTCGCTGCCAGGGGCCACCGTCTCCAGGTCGTCCCCTTGCAGCAACCCTACAAACAGCAGCCCTCCGGCGCCGGCGCCGTGAAGATGATCCTGTTCGATTCCAAAACGGGGATGATGTATGGCGGCGTCAGCCCGGCCAAGGATGACTACGTGATGGGATGGTAGCAGCCGCAGCGCCGCTTCGCTTCCATTTCTCTTGACCTCCTCTCGGATGCGTGATAGGTTCATCACGGATTGCCGACAACGGGGAAAGAGGTCGTATGAATACCAAGATCAAGATGATAAGGTGGAGTCTCATGGTTTGGTTGATCTGCGGACTCCTGATTGCGGCGCCGCCCGCCGCCAATGTTGATCCTGCCATTCCGCAGCTCAGCCTCGCCGACAAGGAAGCATTTCTGCTGAATGCCAAGATCCTCAAGAAATGGCATACCCCCAGGGGTGTCGCCAATCCCTGGCAGGCCATCCTCGACGACGGGAAGATGCGGCACGATGCGAGCATCCAGACGATCGACGTCACCAAGCTGTCCTATGAGACGCCGCGGGGCACGGAGTTCCATTTCCGCGACACCTATAAATACAATGTAGCGCAAGGTGGACAAACAGAACGCTGCCGTCACCTGGTGGGTCGATAACAAGATGTTCGATGAAGTGGACCGCATCCGGCAGAAGATCCAGCCACCCGACCCGGACAGTTGGGAGAAGCAGATGCAGGTGGTGCGCGTGTTCGACGAGTTGATCTACAACACCGACCGGAACCGCGGCAACCTGGTCATCACCAAGGACTGGCAGATCTGGATGATCGACCATAGCCGCGCGTTCCGCACCCACAAGACGCTGCTGGATCCCAAAAGCCTGGCCCAGTGCGACCGCAAGCTGCTGCTGCGGATACGGGAGCTCGATCGGGAGATCCTCAGGCAGCGTCTGGAGAAGTATCTGACGAGCGCCGAGCTGGACGGAATCCTGGCGCGGCGAGACAAGATCATAAAGTTCTTCGACGACCAGATCGCCGAGAAGGGCGAGGCGGCGGTGCTGTTTGACCTGGCCAGCGTTCGCAAGTAGGTGCGATTACTGCGCCGTCCACCCACCGTCAATTGTTAGGATGGATCCGGTGACGTACTCAGCCTGGTCGGAGCATACGTAGACGACCATGTAGGCCACCTCGTCGGGTCGTCCCATGCGCCCGATGGGCTGGCGGGCGTGCAGTTCCGCGCGAACCTTGTCCTTCTCGTGCTGGTGGAACCGCTCCAGGTAGCCCTCGACAAACGGCGTGTGGACGGTGCCGGGGCAGATGCAGTTGACGCGGATTCGGCCGGCGTAATCGATGGCCATCTGCCGGGTGAGGGCGATCACGGCGCCTTTGGTGGCGCAGTAGGCGAAGCGGCGCTTCACGGCGGTCAGCCCGGCCACTGAGCCGATGTTCACGATCTGGCCGCGCCCGGAGGCCAGCAATAGCGGCAGCGCATGCTTGCTGCAGAAATACACCGCGTCGACGTTCACCCGGAACAGGCGGTCCCAGTCGGCGAACGGCGTCTCTTCGATGCTGCCCACGAAGCCGATCCCCGCGTTGTTCACCAGGATGTCGAGGCGCGCCAGTCCGCTAAAAAACTGTCGGACCGCTTCCTCATCTGTCACGTCGACGCCCGCCGCACTCGCCCCTGGGCCGATCTCTGCGGCCAGCGCCAAGGCGCGTTCGCGCTCCAGATCCACGATGGTCACCGAAGCGCCGGCGGCGGCCAGCGCCCGCGACGTCGCCTCCCCGATCCCGCTCGCGCCTCCAGTCACCACCGCGCGCCGCTGGTCCAGTCGAAACGGAGCGCCCATCTTAACTGGTTTCGTCCTCCCTTAGTGGATTGGCTATCGCTGCTATTTCTACCAGAGAATCCAGCACCTCGGAGACTTCCGGGTCGATCTGATGCCGAGGGACGTGTCTGGCGAGAACGTGGTAGTCCGTCTTCTGCATCAAGTTCGAGATGCCGAGCTTGCGGAAGAAGGCTCCGAAAAGCCGGTCCAGAAACTGGTCGCTGGCCTTGGTGTCCCTCCACCAAGGATCCAAGGGATCGCGTTGCGCGGCGCGGGGAACCAAGTCTTCTATACATTCCTGCATTGCGTCCCGCCACCTCGCTCGCTCGGCCGCCTCGAATAACGGCCCCACCTCCCGTGCAGAGGCCTCGGCGTAACCGAAAAGTGTTTCCTTCGAGCAGAGGTAGTTTTCGATTTCCCTACGCTTCCACATATATTCGCGCAGTTCCGGCCGATTTGGCAGCGGCTGGTCGATCCGGTCAAACAGCGCAAAGCCTACCAAATCCTCCTTTGCTTCTCGCAGCCCATAAAAGTGGTCGCGCGCCTTGGTCGGTTGGTTCATCACGTAATGCACAAACGGACGCGCCAGGATCTCCTGTGCCCTATGCCCCAGGGTTTGAGCCAGTGCACGTAGGATCGCCAGGTCCGTCGAGCCTTCGAGGTACAGAATAAGGCCGGTTTGCTCCGCTTGATAGTACTGATCGTAGCCGATCTCCTTCAGGGCTTTCAGCACCTGGCTGCCGCGATCGTCGATTCGGTGCGGCTTCCCGACGAAGGCAACGACAACATCTCGGTCAGCGGCTTCCCTGAGGATAACCTCGGAGTGACTGGCGGCAACAATCTGACTTTCCTGCTCGCTTGCTGATTCGGTGAGCACCTGGTAAATTTGCTGCTGCCGGAGAATTTCTAGGTGCGCGTCCGGTTCATCGAGCAACAAGACCGAGCCCGGGTTGACGGCCAGATGTGCCAGCAGGAGGAGCGTCTGCTGTAGACCACGACCTGAGGAGGACAGATCCAGGCGCACCCCGGATGGTTCACGATAGGTCATGACAATCTCGCCACGTTCAGCGACGTAGGCCGGCTCATCCAGAGCGACTCCAAATAGATTTCGGATCTGTCGACAAACCTTCTTCCACACCGCGTCTCCGCCTTCCCGATTCAAGATCTGATAGCAGAGATTTCGGAGCACCTCCGCAGTGCGCCCTTCCCCCAGCCGGACGTTAATCGCCCCCGGATCCAAGCGGTCTTCGGTCGCTGCGAGACCCGACATCGGTTGTAGAAAGGCTACGCGGACGCGCGACGCGCTCTCGGGGACCGGCATCCGCGGCGGGTTCTCGCCTTCGGACAGTCGCAACGGTCGACAGTAGAACGACTCCTGATTGGCGTAGTCGAACTCAAAACCACAAGTCCACTGCTTCCCCTCGGTGACTCCCTCCACCAGAATTTCCACCCTCACGTTCTGCGTGGGCTTGCCGGCACGGACGTGCAAGTCTCGCCAAAGCAGGTTCGCATCAGGCACCGGGACAGCTATCAAGTCCCGCCGGTTGATTGTCACTCCGGGGCGTTTCTCAGGAGCCGCCTTCCCGGCGCGCTTCTCATTCCACCGCCTCACCCCGATATCCCACAAGGCCAGCGCCTGAAGAGCCGCGGTCTTGCCGGAGTTGTTGGGGCCAATGAAGACGACCGGGTTGCCAAGCTCGATCTCAACCTGACGGAAGCGCTTGAAGTTTCGGATCGTCAGCTTAGTCAGCATAAGTTCTGTCCGAGTATATCAGCACCTTTGCCAGAACACCTGCTAGAATGCCGCTGTGAGCACGCGACGCGAGTTCCTCTGCGGCCTCGGCGCAGTTGCCCTGGCGGCCCAGTCGGAGTCCACCGAGCAGCGCTTCGACCGCCTGCTGCGCGACATCCTGATCGTCGACACGCACATCGACACGCCCTGGTACGTGGTCGACGAGGGTTACGACATCGGCGTCGAGCACGATTACTACGAGACCGACATCCCGCGCCTGCGGCGAGGCCACGTGGGCGCAGTGTTTTTCGGGGTCCCCGCCCAGCCCCAGGAGCATCCGCCCCACCTCTGGGTCGAGCGCTCGCTCGACCTGATCGACGCCGTGCACGAGATGGCCCGGCGCTACCCCAAGGACCTCGAAGTCGCCTCCACCGCCGCCGACATCACCCGCCTCCACCGCGAGCGGCGAATCGCGGCGCTGATCAGCATCGAGGGCGGCCACCAGATCCAGGACGACCTGCGCATCCTCCGCGACTACTTCCGCCTCGGCGTCCGCTACATGACGCTCACCCACTTTAAGACCAACAACTGGGCCGACTCGGGCACCGATCGCGCCGTTCACAACGGCCTGTCGCGCTTCGGGCGCGAGGTGGTGCGCGAGATGAACCGCCTGGGGATGATGGTGGACATTTCCCACGTCTCGGACAAGACGTTCTACGACGCGATCGAAGCGAGCCGCGCCCCGCTCATGGCGTCGCACTCCTCCTGCCGCGCCCTCTGCGACATCCCGCGCAACATGAGCGACGGCATGATCCGCGCGCTCGCCGCGAACGGCGGCGTCATCTTCATCAACCTCAGCATCGCCTATCTCGATCCCAAGGCCGGCCAGGTCTTCGTCGGCTACCGTGACCAGCGAGACCGCGAGATCGCCGACCTGCTGGTCCACCAGGCCGGCAACCCCAAGCGCTTCGAGATGAAGCGGGCCATCCAGCAGCGCTATCGCCGCATGTTGCCGCCGGTGGACATAAAAATGGCCCTGCGCCACATCGATCATGTGGCAAAATTGGTGGGCCCCGATCACGCCGGCCTGGGTTCGGATTTCGACGGCATCTCGGGGATGGTCCCGCAGGGCCTGGAGGACGTCTCCAAGTTTCCCGCCCTGGTGCGCGGCCTGATCGAGATGGGTTATTCGGACGGCGACATCCGCAAGATCATGGGCGAAAACCTGCTGCGGGTCATGCGGCGCAACGAGGAGGTGGCCAAGCAAACGTCATGATTTCCCGAAGAGCATTTCTCGCCGAGACTGCGGCGGGCGCAGCCCTGGGAGTCGCCGCCGGCGAACCCCGCAAGAAAATCGCCGCGCTATCGACGACCTACCACGTCCGCTCCCACAGCGACAACTTCATCACCCGGTTCCTGGAGGGCTACTGGATCAACGAAACCTACTACCCGCCGCCTTGCGACGTTGTCTCGCTTTACACCGACCAGGTGCACTCGAACGACATCAGCCGGAGACTGTCGGCCGCCTACGGCTTCAAGATCTACCCGACCATCGCCGAGGCGCTGACGCTTGGCGCCGGCAAGTTGGCCGTCGACGCGGTGCTGCTCATCGGCGAGCACGGCGACTATCCGTCGAACGAAAAGCTCCAGAAGCTCTACCCGCGCTACGACTTCTTCAAGCAGGTCGTCGAGGTCTACGACAAATCCGGCCGCGCGGCGCCGCTGTTCACCGACAAGCATCTTTCCTACGACTGGACCAAGGCCAAATGGATGTACGACCAGTCGAAGCGGCTGAAGTTTCCGATGATGGCCGGGTCGTCGGTTTCGGTGACCTTCCGCCGGCCGGAACTCGACTTCCCGCTGGACGCGCCGTTTGAGGAGGCGCTGGCGGTGGGGAGTGGGTGGATCGAGGACGGGGGCATCTTCCACAATCTGGAAATGCTCCAGTGCTTCGTCGAGCGGCGAAAGGGCGGCGAGACCGGGGTCCGCGCGGTCGAGCACCTGGAAGGCGAAGCGGTTTGGAAGACAACCGGCCGCTGGCCGCGGGAGTTGCTAGACGCGGCTCTTGCGCGCAGCCAGAAGGGCGTTCGTGGCCGTCCCGAGGACGTGAAGAATGTAGTGCTCTGCCGTGTCGAATACAACGACGGCTTCACCGCCCATGCGCTCATGCTCCCCGGCATGGTCAACGAGAACCTGTTCGCAGC
>JACQDI010000777.1 GCA_016201195.1 Acidobacteriota bacterium
GCAGATCGCCGCTGATTATCCGGACCGGCCGCTGCGGCTGATCGCCATCCTCAAGGGGGCGTGCTTTTTCCTCTCAGACTTGTCGCGGGCGATCGGGCGGGACGTGTCGATCGACTTCATGGGTATCGCCAGCTACGGGCGTGGCAAGACCAGTTCGGGCGAGGTTCGAGTAACCAAGGACCTCGACAACGAGATCGACGGCCTGGACGTGCTGGTGGTGGAGGACATCGTCGACACGGGGATCACGCTCAACTATCTCTGCCATGTGCTCCAGCAGCGCAAACCGAAGTCGCTGCGGATCGCCACGCTGCTCGATAAGCCGAGCCGGCGCGTGAAGCCGGTGGACGTGGCCTACATCGGGTTCCAGATTCCGGACGAGTTTGTGGTGGGGTATGGGCTCGACTACGCGGAGAAGTATCGGAATCTGGCGGACATCTGCGTGCTGGAGGGGTCGCCGGAGGATGCACCGAGATGAAAGGCAAAACCAAGTCAAAAGTCAAAGGTCAAAAGGCAAAAGTCAAAAGTAAAACCCTCCTCGCCCTTCGGCCCCGACAAAAAGGTTGCGGCGCAGCCGCCGCCACACTTTTAACTTTTGCCTTTTGACCTTTGACTTTTGACTTGCTTTTATGAAAAGGGTCTTCACCCAATCGGATCTGGCCAGCATTGCCGACGACGCCGAACTTCGCATCCCGTGCGGCGCCTTGCTCACCCCGTCGGCCCGCGACGTGGCAGCGGCACGGGGGATTCGGGTAGTGGAGGTCGATCCCGCCCAGTGGTCGGAGGTGGTGTGCCCGGACCGCGTCGTGGCCCTGGGAAGCGACCACGGCGGGTTCCGGATGAAGGAAGCGCTGAAGCCGGTGTTCGCCGAGCTGGGCCTGGCGGTGAACGACGTGGGCGTGCACGATGAGAAGCCGGTGGATTATCCCGACATAGCCCAGGCTGTCGCCGAGTTGGTGGCTACGGGCGCGACGGCGCGAGGCGTGATCGTGGACAGCGCCGGGATCGGCAGCGCAATGGCGGCCAACAAGGCGCCGGGGGTGCGCGCGGCGCTGTGCTATGATAAAGCTTCCGCACGCAACAGCCGCGAACACAATAACGCCAACGTGCTCACGCTGGGTGGACGGCTGCTGACCGAATCGCAGGCCCGCGAAGTGCTCTACACTTGGCTTACTACACCCTTTGCCGGCGGCCGTCACGCCGCGCGGGTGGATAAGATCGCGGCGCTGGAGCGGCGCTACCGAACGTGGACCCCAACGAGCGAGCCAAAGCCGTAGATTCCGCCTGTTACGCGGCGCAGGCGCCGGCCCTGGCGGCGGGCCTGCCGCGTGGGGCCGAAGGGCTCAACATTCCCGAGCTGGTCTGCCCGGGCTGCGTGCAGCGTTGCGCGCAGACTTGCGCCAAGAAGACGGCCGCCATCATCGCCGCCGGCGCCGACCGCGTCTCGGCCAGCGAGCGGCTGACGCGCATTGACGACTCGATCGCCGCGCTGATCGACCACACCTTGTTGCGGCCGGAAGCCACCCGCGAGCAGATCGGGAAGTTGTGCGAGGAAGCGCGGCGGTTTCATTTCGCCAGCGTCTGCGTGAATCCGGCCTGGGTGCCCCTGTGCGCGCAGCTTCTGCACGGTTCCGGGGTGAAGGTGTGCACGGTGGTCGGGTTTCCGCTGGGGGCGACCCTGACCGAGGCAAAGCGCGCGGAGACGGAGCAGGCGGTCAAGCTGGGGGCCGAGGAAATCGACATGGTGATCAACATCGGCGCCCTGCGCTCGGGCGACCTGGACCTCGTGTACAACGACATCCACGCGGTTGTTGAGGCGGCGCACCGCGGCGGCGCCATCGTGAAGGTCATCATCGAGGCCGCGCTGCTGGACGATCCACAGAAGATGCGGGTCTGTGCGCTGGCGAAGCTCGCCGGGGCCGACTTTGTGAAGACCTCGACCGGGTTTGGACCGTCGGGGGCGAGCGTCCACGACGTGAGCCT
Source organism: Acidobacteriota bacterium (assembly GCA_016201195.1). GTDB lineage: Bacteria > Acidobacteriota > Terriglobia > Bryobacterales > JACQDG01 > JACQDI01. The sequence continues at coordinate 1,981 of JACQDI010000777.1, forward strand.
GATGCGCCGGGTGGTGGGCGACGAGATGGGGATCAAGGCAGCCGGCGGAATCCGCACCTTCGAGGATCTGGAGAAAATGACCGCCGCCGGCGCCACCCGCATCGGCGCCAGCGCCAGCATCAAGATCCTGGAAGAAGCAAAGAAGGCCGAATCGCGATGACCTCCCGCGCGGCATTGTTCAAGCAACGCAGCGAGCTGCTCGACTTCCTGCTCGAGGTCTCCGAGGTGTCGTCCGAGACGCTCGACCTGGAAAAGCTGCTGCCCGCGCTGGCCAAGCTCGTGAAGAAAGTCATCGATTACGAGATTTTCGCCATCCTGCTCGTAGGTGAGGGCGGCCTGATGCGCATGCGGTTTTCCATCGGCCACCGCGAGGAGGTCGTCCAGCGCCTTCGCATCCCGATCGGCGAATGGATCACCGGGGCGGCCGCGGCCACCCGCAGGCCGGTGCTGGTCAACGACGTGCGGAAAGATCCGCGCTACCTGAACGCGCTCGACGCCGTCCGCTCCGAGCTGGCCGTGCCCATGGTGGCCCGCGGGAAGGTGGTCGGCGTGATCGACATCCAGTCCACCCGGCTGGCTGCGTTCACCGAGCAGGAGGAGGGCATCGTGGAGTTGATCGCCGCGCGCACGGCGATGGCCATCGACAACGCCCGGCTCTACCGGCGTGTGGTGAAGCAGAACCGCACGCTACGCACCCTGACCGCCATCGCCCAGGAGTTTTCCTCGATCCTGGAGGTCGACCCGCTGCTGCGCAAGCTCGCCGAGCAGCTTCGCCAGTTGATCACCTACGATGCGCTGAGCATCCTGCTGCTGGAGCCGGACGAGGCGATGCTGAAGGACTACCTGAGTATTCGCTATGACCAACGCGTGCACCTGGACAACATCCCGTTGGGGCAGGGGATTGTCGGCGCGGCCGCGGGGTCGAAGCAGCCGGTGCTGGTGCCGGATACGGGCAAGGATCCGCGCTATATCGCGTGCAGCGTGGGTATCCGCTCGGAGGTGGCCGTGCCGCTCCTGGTGGGCAGCCGGTTGATCGGCGTGATCGATTTGGAGAGCGAGCATTTGAACTTCTTCACCGAGGACCACGTGCGGACGCTGTCGCTGCTGGCGCCCCAGGTGGCCACGGCCATCGAAAATGCGCGGCTGTATCAGCGGGTGGCCCGCAACGAGGCGCGCCTGGAAGCCGACCTGGAGGCGGCCCGCCAGCTCCAGCAGCACCTGCTGCCGGGCTGTTGCCCGCGCGTGGAGGGGCTGGAGATCGCCGCGCGTTGCGAGCCGGCGCGGCAGATCGGCGGCGACCTCTACGATTTCTTCACCTTCTCCGACCGGCGGCCGGGAATGGTGGTGGGCGACGTGAGCGGCAAGGGGGCGGCGGCCGCGCTGTACGCTTCGCTGGTGACCGGCCAGCTACGCCTGCTCGCGCCCGAACACCCCTCGCCGGCATCGCTGCTGTGCGCTCTCAACCGGGCCCTGCTCGACACCAAGACCGAGTCGAGCTACCTGACCCTGGTATGCGCGCAATGGCACGCGGATTCCCAAACACTGGTGGTGGCCAACGCGGGTATGCCGCTGCCCATTCTGTTGAGCCTCGGAAAGGCAGCCGAGCAGCACGTGGTCGGTATTCCGCTCGGCCTGCTGGGCGACACCCAATACGAGGAGGTCTCGCTCCCGCTCCAGCCCGGCGACGCCGTGGTGTTTGCCTCCGACGGCATCATCGACAATCGCGACCACGCGGGCGAGGACTACGGCCGGGACCGGCTGGCCCGGCTGATCGAGCGCCACGGCCGCCGGCCCGCCGGAGAGCTGCTCCAAAGGATTTTCCACGACGTCGAAAAGCACGCCGCCGGCCGGCGCGCCTTTGATGACCAGACGGCGGTGGTGGTGAAGAGAACCTTGTGATTTTATGATTTGGTGATTTGGTGATTGAACCCCTCGGCCGCGGTTCGTCAATCACCAAATCACCAAATCATAAAATCACCAAATGGCTTTATGCCTACCCGCGGCTTCGAATACCGATCGGGCCTGCTTTGCTGCGAGGACGTCTCGCTCGAGGAGATCTCCTCGCGCGTGGGGACGCCCGCGTATGTGTATGCGGCCCGCTCGATTGTGGAGAACTACCGGGCTTACACGCGGGCGTGCGGGGCCGTGCCCCACACCATCCACTACGCGGTGAAAGCCAACGGATCGCTGGGCGTGCTGGCGTTGCTGGCGCGGCACGGGGCGGGCTTCGATATCGTCTCCGGCGGCGAGTTGTTCCGGGTGCTGCAGGCGGGGGGCGACCCGGCGCGGGTGGTGTTTCCCGGCGTGGGTAAAACGGCCGATGAGATTGATTACGCCCTGGGGGCGGGAATCGCCATTTTCAACTGCGAGTCGGAAGCGGAGCTGGAGCTGATTCATGAGCGGGCCAAGCGGCGCCAGATGCGCGCGCCCATCACGCTCCGGGTCAATCCGGACGTCAGCGCGGAGACGCATCCCTACATCGCCACCGGATTGCGCGAGCATAAATTCGGGATCCCCATCGGCGAGGCCGAAGATCTGTACGTGCGGGCGGCGCGGATGGAGAACCTGGAGATCCGGGGCGTGAGCTGCCATATCGGCTCGCAGATCCTCGACATCAACGCCTTTGTGGAGGCCCTGTCCAAGATCCTGGACCTGATCGACGCCTTGCGGAGAAGAGGCATCCCCATTCGACACCTGGACCTGGGCGGAGGGCTGGGCGTCGGCTACCGGCCCGAGGACGAAACGCCGGAGATCGGCGACTACCTGCAGGCGCTGCTCGAGAAGCTCGAAGGCCGGGACCTGGAACTGCACCTCGAGCCGGGCCGCTCGATCGTGGCCCAGGCCGGGATCCTGCTGACCACGGTGCTCTATCGCAAGCAGTCTGCGAGCAAGGAATTCATCATCGTGGACGCGGCCATGAACGACCTCATCCGGCCGGCGCTCTATAAGTCGTACCACGACATCATTCCGGTCAGGGCGGCCGGCCGGGAGCCGGTGACCGCCGACATCGTGGGGCCGATCTGCGAGACCGGAGACTTCTTCGCCCGCGACCGGCGGATGCCGCTGGTGGAGGCGGGCGAGCTCTTGGCGGTGTGCACGGCCGGGGCCTACGGGTTTGCGCTTTCGTCCAACTACAATGCGCGGCCGCGGGCGCCGGAGGTGCTCGTTGAGGGAGGGAGCTTTACCGTTATTCGGGACCGGGAGACGTATGCGGATTTGATTCGGGGGGAGCGGACGGGGTGAAAGGCAAGTCAAAAGTCAAAAGTCAAAAGGCAAAAGTGTGGTGGCGGCTACGCCGCCCCTTTGTCAATGCCGGCCTCTCGGTTTTACTTTTGCCTTTTGCCTTTTGACTTGGTTTTTCAAAGGTGGTGCGTATTATGCTAAGACTGGTTTCATTCGTCACTCTTCTATTCCCGCTAGCCCTCTCGGCGGAGGTCCACCAAGTGCTGGCGACGGCGTACTACCGCACCTGGTCGCACGCCCATCCGCCGGTGAAGCGGGTGAGGTCGGGCGATACGGTGGTGACCAAGACGCTGGATGCGGGGGGACAGGATGACCAGGGCGTGCGCCGGCATCCGGAGTTCGGGAACCCGCTGACCGGACCCTTCTTCGTGGAGGGCGCGCAGCCGGGAGATGCGCTGGTGGTGCACTTCAGGCGCATGCGACTGAATCGCAATTGGGGATGGACCAATTACCGGCTGGGTCTGTTTTCGCTTTCGGCCGATTCCATCGAGTCGATCTATCCCAACCGGTACAAGGACAACCTGGTCCACGAAGGCCGCAACAACCAGGTCCCCTGGGACATTGATCTGAAGACCAACACCGTGCGACTGCGCGAGCCGGCGAGCCGGCGGGTGAAGTTCGAGTTTCCGGCAGTGCCAATGCTGGGATGCGTTGGCGTGGCGGCGCCGGAGGACCAGGCGCCCCCGTCGTCGATCTCCGGTCCCTACGGGGGCAATCTCGACTACAACCAGGTCGGAGAGGGGGCGACCATCATCCTGCCCGTGTTTCATCCCGGCGGGCTGCTGTACCTCGGGGACGGCCACGCGCTGCAGGGCGACGGCGAGCCGACCGGAACCGGGATCGAGACGTCAATGGACGTGGAGTTCACGGTCGAGGTCCGCAAGAACGCCAAGGTCACCGGGCCGCGCCTCGAAAACAGCGAGTTTCTCATCAGCATCGGTAGCCAGCCCGAATTTGCCAGTTCCCTTGACCGGGCCCTGGGGATGGCCACCAGCGACATGATTCGCTGGCTCACCAATGACTACGGCCTGGAGCCGTGGGCGGCCCACCTGCTCATCGGCTACCAGGGACGCTACGAGGTGGTCACGGTGGCCGGGTCGATGGCGCTGAAAATTCCGAAACGGTACTTGCCCCGGCCATAAAAGACGTTACCTTGTTTGTCGAAGCGCATCCAATATGAGTACGCAATGCTGTAACAGACCCGGCAGGCTGAAGCCAGGCTGAAGCCCGCGCCACTCTATTCTGACGAACACCGCTTGGTTGGATAAACCGCCACCATGTCGCCCGCGAACCCTCTCCACGCGGCGCTCCAACAGGCCCGCGCGCAAACCGACAAGTTATTCGCCCTGCTTCGCCCTGACTCCATCTACGAGCGGCCCGTGACCGAACGGCATCGCCTGATCTTCTACCTCGGTCACCTGGAGGCCTTTGATTGGAACCAGGTCTGCCGAGGCGCCCTGGACATGGATAGTTTCCATCCGGAGTTTGACCGTCTGTTCGCCTTCGGGATCGACCCAGAGCCGGGGAAGGCGCCGGCCGACCGCCCCTCCGACTGGCCCGGCATCCCGGAAGTGGATCGCTATCGGCGGCGGGTCCGGGAAGCGATCGACGCTGCGTGGCGGCGCGCGCCGCAACAGATGGTCCACGTGGCAATCGAGCACCGCCTGATGCACGCCGAGACGTTTGCCTACCTGCTCCACAATCTGCCGCCGGGGCACAAGGTTGCGCCTCCCGGTGTGCGGCCCGGGGACGACCGTCCGGCCCCCTCGCCCTCGATGGTGGAGATCCCAGGCGGCCCGGCGCTGCTCGGGCGCAAGCGGCACGACGGCTTCGGTTGGGACAATGAATTTGAAGAGCACACCGTCGAAGTGCCTCCGTTCGCCATTCACAAGTACAAGGTCACCAATCAGGAGTATCTGGAATTCGTCCGCGCCGGGGCTGATCCGCCGCATTTCTGGCGGCAGGGCGCCGATGGCTGGTACTATCGAACCATGTTCGGCGAGGTCCCTCTGCCCATGGCTTGGCCCGTCTATGTGACCCATGAGCAAGCGACGGCTTATGCCGATTGGCAAGGGATGTGCCTGCCGACTGAGGCCCAGTTCCACCGCGCGGCTTTCGGAACGCCGCACGGCGAGGACCGCCCGTATCCTTGGGGAGAGGACGCCCCCCAGACGGGCCGCGGCAACTTTGACTTCGCCGCGTGGGATCCGCTCCCCGTCGACGCGACGCCGCGCGGCGACAGCGCCTTCGGAGTTTCCCAGCTTGTCGGCAACGGCTGGGAGTGGACGTCGACGGTGTTCCATCCGTTTGCTGGTTTTGAGCGGTTTCCGTTCTATCCCGGCTACTCCGCCGATTTCTTCGACGGGAAGCACTACGTGTCCAAGGGCGCGTCGGCGCGAACGGCGTCGGCGCTGCTGCGTCGCTCGTTCCGCAACTGGTTCCGGCCCAACTATGCATACGTCTACGCCGGCTTCCGTTGCGTCAAGAATTGACCCATGCCGGCGACTCAACTGGAACCTGTGGCCAGACTGGATTTCGCGCGGGACGTCCGGGCGGCTCTGAGCAAGCCCGGCCAAAAGGAATTGCCGTCTCTGTATTTGTACGATGAAGTGGGGACCGCGCTGTTTGAAGCCATTACCTGGCTGCC
>JACQDI010000778.1 GCA_016201195.1 Acidobacteriota bacterium
ACGCCTCGCTGCTCGAACGCGGCCAGGCTGTAGCCCTTCATGGATGCGCGCCAGATCGGTGCGCCATCCACTTCCCAGCGGTCAAGCGCTGCGAGATTCACGTCCCTGCGGTGCAACTGGAATAGCGAGACGGGTCGGCCCTGCTTTCGGTAGAAAACCAGGGCTGCCTTCCGCCCTCGCAGGAAGCACAGCCGCCCGCCCAGCAGCTCCAGGTCCGCCAAAGCGGGAACGCGGACAGCAAAGTCCGTTTTGTCGCGAAACCAGGACTCCACTTCCGAGATGTCAGACGACTCGAACTCAGCCCGAGCGCCGACAAACTTCGCGTGATCTTCGCAGAGAGTCTGGAAGAAGAGCCGGGAGGGCCAACGCGAGGCAAACCAGGCCGAAATTCCCGCGACAAGAAGAACCACGGCGGCGGCAATCCATCGTCGGCGCGAGCGGCCGCCTGCCGGGATCTTCTCGCTGCTTGCCACCTGCGCCGCGACCCGCTCCCGCAACGGCTCGGGAGCGGGCTCGGTCCCCGCTTTCTCGCGCAGAGCGCGCGACCACTCGGACGCGGCCTCGAAGTAACTCTGGCAGCCGGCACACTGGCGCCAGTGCTCCAAAGCAGCGGCGGCTTGCACGCTCAACGCGCACTTTTCCGGGGCGGGATAGAGAATCTTTCGAGCCACGGGACAATTCATGGCCGCCCTCCACGCTGCGACGACCGGGCCGCGTACACGCGCAAGACTTCTCGCAGCGCCTCGTGCGCGCGCGCCAGCCGCGAAGCCACCGTCCCCGGCGGCAGCTTCAACATCTGCGCCGCCTCGGCGATGGTGAACTCTTCCAGATCCACCAGGAGCACCACCGCCCGCTGAGCCGGGGCAAGCTGCGCGAGTGCCCGCCGGACGTCCTCGGCTGTTACCAGCGCAACGCTCTCCAGGTCGATGTTCGGTAGGACCGTCTCCTTTGCGGCATCGTATGGTCCTTCTTTCCACCGCTGATCGCGGAGGTAGTCGCGTGCGGCGTTGACGAGAATCGTGAACAGCCAGGCCCGGATGTTTCGTAGGTCGTTCAGTGCGGCGGCGGCCCGCAGAGCCTTGCGTGCCGTCTCCTGGACAAGATCTTCGGCTACATCCGCCCGTCCGGTCAGCCGATGCGCCGTCGAGTGGAGGTGATCCAGGTTCTCCAGCAGGAGGCGTCCGACCACGTGCCCCCGGCTTTCCCGGGTTTCTCCGGGAGACGACTGTGGCGGAAATGGGAGCAGGTTCAACGACGCCTCCCAAAAGTGTCACCTTTTATGCTTTCATAGATTAAAACGCTCAGGGACCAGAATCTTATCCGTGTAACGGCGAATATCCTGACCTGCGCGACCACAGCCGGCCGTGCACTCGGGTTCCCAGTAGCGCCGTGCGCTGCGCCAACCTGCAATCCTCGCCTCTCCAGGTTGTGGCGACCAGGGCGCCCCGGCTGAGCCATCCCGCAATCAAGCGTAAATCAAGCGTAACCCTTGAGCTCCGGCGAGCGAACAATATAGGATGTAAGGGAGAACCCAACAGTTCGATGAGGCCTTCCACTCTGCGGCTCACTGCTGGCACAGCGGTATTCTCGTTGGTTCTCTGCTCCCTATGGGGGGCCGCTCAGCGAACCCGATTGCGCCCGCTCCCTAAGCTCGACCAGAACTTGAAAACAGGTCCCGCCATCGGGGCCAGGATACCTCAGTTTGAGGCGGTCGATCAGAACGGCCGGCGGCAGACTTTCGAAACACTCCGAGGACCGAAGGGACTCGTTCTGCTGTTCGTCCGCTCCGCGGATTGGTGACCGTTCTGCAAGAGCCAGCTCGTCGAGCTGGAGGAGACGAAGAAGAGATTCGGAACCAAGGGCTTCGGCGTGGCTGCTATCAGCTACGACAGTCTCGCGTTGCTTCGCCATTTCGCCGAGACCAAAGGCATCACTTACCCACTTCTTTCCGACGCAGGCTCCAAGGTCATTCGAGCCTTCAACATTTTGAACGACAACTTCCCGCCCAACCACGCCTGGTACGGTGTTCCGTTTCCGGGCACTTACATCGTGGATGAGCAGGGTATCGTTCGCGCCAAGCACTTCGAAGAAGACCACCGGGAGCGCTACACGGCCTCCTACATCCTGACCCGTAGTTTCGGAAACAGTAGCGCCTCGGTGCGAACCGAGGTGGAGACCAAGCACCTGAAGCTGCTTTCGTCCGGCAGCGATTCTGTTGTACGCCCCGGCAATCGTGTTCTGTTGGTGCTGGACGTGGATCTGAAGCCGGGCATGCATGTGTACGCGCCGGGGGTCCAAGGCGGCTACATTCCCATCGAGTGGAAGGTGTCGGAAGCCGAGGGATGGCTAGCCCATCCGGCGGAATACCCTCCTTCACGGAACCTGCATCTGCCGGCGATCCGGGAGAGTGTGCCCGTCTACCAGGACCGCTTTCGGCTCACGCGCGATCTCACGATTGGGCAGAATCAGGAAATTCGCGCCCGGCTGAGTGCCGGCCGTGAGCTGGCTGTGGAGGGATCGCTGCGCTACCAGGCCTGCGATGACAAACTATGTTACCCTCCGCAAACAATCCCACTGAAGTGGACGTTTCGCGTGGAAGCGCACGACTCGCAGCGCGCACCTGCAGAATTGCAAAGAGGAAACAGGGGCCGGCCGTAGCCTTTCTCAGCCTCCACACACCGCCAGACTTGTGGGCCGAAGTTTCAACTGATAACCTCCTTGAAGAGCTAGGGACCTGTCCGGCCCTCGCCTGTGTCACCCGCTCAGCGGGTGAGCGATGCAAGATTCTTCGCCTCCGTGATCGCGCGATTGATTTCGCCTAAGCAGCAAGTTCCCGACGGGTTCTTCGCTTCGCACGCGCAGAAGCCGGCTTGAACCTCTGCCTTGATCCGTTCCGGGATCTTGGTTGCACCGTGCTTTTCCAAGTCCCGGCGAATATCGCCCCGCGTGTAGTCAAAGCAGTAGCACAGCGGAGCGGAATCCTCTTGTTCCTTGAGCCCAACTCGTACCTTCAGGTCGGGCTTGCGGAAAACGCCGTTGTCGCTGAAGTAGACAACGTCGCACTCCGGCGTGCGGCAAAGCAGGTATGATCCCGATGCGGACACCCGTATGTGGTCGCGGACCAGGTTCTTCACGGTGAGCGTAGGAACCGACTTCCCCTTCTTGTGGCAATGCGGGCAGACGCTGAGCTGTGTGGCTTGTGGCAGCCTGCATTCGCCCGCGGGAACTGAGCAACACTCAGACACGTTACCTGGTCTCCTTCGGAGGCTCGGCCTGGAAGCCGGTCTTCTTGATCGCATCCCGGAGCTGCTGTTCCTTCACCTGGCCCGAGTCGTAGACCACAGTGGCGAGCCCCTTTTCCACGCTTACGTCGGCACTCTTCACGCCCTTTGTGCCGATCAATGCTCTCTTCACGCTAACGGCGCAGGAACCGCAGGTCATTCCATTCACCTTGATCTGGGCCGTGACGTCTTTCGCCATCGCCATGCCACCGAACAGAATCAGACCTGTAATCGCTGTCACGAACTTCATGTGGTTGACTTCCTTTCTAGGTTTTGCGGCTGCGATACCCGGCCTCCTGGATTGCTTTCTCCAGTTGACCGATCGAAGCCGAATTGGGATCGTAATCGATCTCCGCCCGGCCGCCCTCGTAGGAGACCCTGGCTTCTTGAACTCCAGGCACGGCTTTTAACTTTTTCTCAATAGCTGCGGCGCAGGTGGCGCAGTCCATACCCTCAATCGTCAGGCTGAGATGCTCGAGTTGTGGCGCAGCCTGCCTGACCGGGGCCGCTTCCGTCCCATCTTGGCGAAGCAGGAGTTGCGCCACCGGCGCCGAGTAGTGTGGAAACGCAGCGAAAGCGATTACGGCGACCGTAGCGAACCAAAGTAACAGGCGCCCGGACCGCCTGGTGGTCGGCCTTGCACACGCACTGCCCGGTTCACAGTGTTCCTTCGTCCGTCGATAGGCGAAGTAAAACCCGAGCCCCAGCAGCCCAAACGTCCCAGCCAGCAGGTACGGGCGCCACTGGGCAAAGGTCGCCGCCGCGCCGACGACGGTGATTCCCGTGAGCGCAAAAACGATGGGAAGAATGCAGCAAAAGCTGGCCATGATGGCCACCACGACAGATGCTCCAATGAAACTCTTGTCCTTCATGCCTGCCTCCGAATATGGGCCCCGCGCCTGGACCGCCGGGATAAGCACGCGAACTTGCCCGCCGCGGCCAGACCAGGCCAGCCCGTCGGGAAAATCGTTGACCCGGCGTTTGGGGCCGCCTATTGATTCAGTTCGCCTGGCCTGCAAAAAAGTTACGGCCGCCAACCGGTTCTTTTCTGCCCGGATGACCGACCCCAACCTACTCGAACTTCTCAACCGTTAAGCCGGGGGAAGAATCTCCATGAGAACCGTGTATCAGTCCGGCGATTCGCACCGGTTTGCCCACCGCGGCGCTCTTGCGAAAGGCGTCGAATTGTTTGCCCCCCTCCAATACGAACACTTGCGGCTGGCCGGGCACGCGGAGCGCAAGCATGTCTTTCCATTTCTCTATCTTGCCTAGCGCCACGATTTCGACCTTGGGCGCGGAAAAGCCGGCCCTCTTGATGGCATCGGAGATCCTGGTCGGGTCGAAGCTTTGATTCTCCCTGGGAAACACAACCCCTTTGCCCGCCTTAAGATCGACACTTACTTTTCCAACGCCTTCCAGGCGTTGCAGAGCCTTTTGGGCTCCGTATGCTCAAAGCGTTCAGGTCATGCCGTCGATCTGCACGGTGGCCTGTTGGATCTGTCCGAGAGCCGCCGTCCAGCAAGAGGCCAGAAGCAAGACAAGCAGCCGGCTACCTTTCATCGCGTTTTCTCCTCTTCAATTTGCAGTTTGTAGATGCGGCCTGTGGCCACATCGGAAACGAACAAGAATCTGTCCTGATACGCCAGGATCCTGCTGGGCGACCAGATGACCAGTCGGCCGGCATCGGGCAAGGGCCACGCGGCCAGGAAGACCCCTTCTTTGGAAAACATCTGTACCCGATGGGCAGCGCTATCAGCTTCATGGAGCCGTCCCATGGCATCGAAGGACACTCCCGCCAGAGCATTGAACTTTCCGGGCTCGGGTCCTTTGGCGCCGAACTGTCGTAGGAATTTTCCCTCCGGCGAGAACACTTTGATCTTGTCACGGCCACTGTCGGCGACGTAGACGTTGCCGTCCGGGCCGACATCGATCCCCGCCGGATACAGCATTTTTTCTGGGGGTTCATCGGGTTTGTTCCAGTCGCCCTCTTCTCCCCACATCAGCAAGAACTTGCCCTCAGCGGTGAATTTCTGCACCCGATGATTGTAGAACTCGACCACGTAGAGATTGCCCACCGGGTCCTGCGCGATGCCTACCGGCGAGCGGAACTCGCCGGGGCGGAATCCTTCACGGCCCCAGGCGAAAAGGAACTTCCCGTCCAGGCTAAAGACCTGTACCTGGTCAGCGGCGTAGTCCGTGACGTAAAGGCGCCCTTTCCCGTCATGGAGTAGAGCAAAGGGCATCTGCAACAGGTTGCTACCCTTGCGCGGAGGCCGGATTTCGCGCAAAACCCTGCCGTCTGCGCTCGAGACCACGATTCGTCTTCCTTCCGTGTCGGCCACGAAAACCTCGCCGCTCGGGCCAATTGCGACGCCCTGCAGGCCGTGGGGCTGGCCGTCACGGTTCGGCGGGATTTCCCAATGGAGAACTTCTCGATAGGAGTACGCCCGGCGCGGCTCGCTGGGCGACCGCTTTCCTCTGCAACCGAAGGCTACAAGCAGCAGAGCAGCTAGGAATGCAACCCACTTCATAGCACGTACCGAAATCCCACCAGAACGCCGGCCAGCGGCTTGGGCCGCACTCCGTTCAACTCGCGGACGACCGGGATGGGCACCGAGAGCTCGATGACGAGGTTGGGGCGCGGAAAGTACTGCAGGCCGGGCGAGAGGAGCAGGGTGAAGCCTCCGGTGTCGCCGATAGCGCTGGTCCGGGTGCGGGCCCGGTTCTGCAGCTCCCCATTCAGCTCCAGAATTCCGATCACGCCGTGGCGGAAAAGGCGGCTCCACGCCCGGTTCTCACCTGGCAACCACAGATAGGCCGGCGCCAGGTCAAAGCCGAAGCTGTTGCCGGTCGTTACCCCCTGGCCGTTGCGGGTAGCTGCTCTGTACTGGATGTCGGCCAGGAAGAATTTCCGATTGCGAGCCGTGTGAAAAACCAGATCGCCAAGAAACGCAAAGGCGCCGGAGCTGAAGCGGTCCGACCCGGTGGGCGCCTGCACCCCGAATTCGGCCGATAACCGGGTCGTTCCTCCCGGGGCGTTTCTCTTTACCAGGCTGTCGTACTTCACAAAAAACTGCGTGTCGGCCCAGCCGCTGCTCTCCGCCACCACAAATGGAGCGACCGCAGTAACGTTCCAGTCGGGCGCAATCCCATAGACTAGAGCAAGTGGCTGAATGTACGTAGTACGGCTGCTGACCGAACCATCACGGGATATGCTTTGCCGCTCGATGCGTGTGAACGAGCGAACCAGCAGGTTCTTGTTGAACAGCGTTCTGCCGCCAGGCGCGAGGATGGCCTGTCCACTGGCAATCCCGTTGGACAGAACTATCGAAATCGCAGCCAGACGCGATACCCTTGTCACAACCCTCCTTTTGCGCGCCATCAGTTCTTCATCAGGGCCAACGCATGCTGGATGGGGACTCCCAGGCTTGCTGCGGTGAACTCGGGTAGGACGGCATAATGGATGGCGATCACCTTGCCTTCCTGGTTAAAGAGGGGCCCGCCGCTGCTCCCCATGGTGCTCGCCGCGTCGTAGGCGAGCACCTTCTCGGTGACATTGCTGACGTGCCCCAGCGTGATGAAAGGCCGGATCAGATTGCGTGTGGCGAGTTCCCGTGCCACCTGCTCCACGCTCAAGTTGAGAAAGTTGGGTATCTGATCAAGCTCTTTCTGGTTGGCCCTGGCCAGGATTGGCTCCAGGCCGAGGGGATAGCCGATCAGCATTATCGGCGCGCCGACCGCCGGCGTTTTTCCCTCCAGCGGTATAGGCTCAGGAAGATCCTCCGGCGGAGTTGCCTGCAACAGCGCCACATCCCCGCTCCCAGAAACCTTCAGCGTCTTCAGCGCGAACGCCCTAGGCCGATCTGGGAAGTAAGCCACAACGCTGCCACGCTCAGGCCGAAAGCCGGCTGCGATGATCTTTTCCGCCTGGGCGTCACCCCACCAGGGCTCGCCCACATGACGATTGGTCAAGATCTTGCCGTCGGCACTGACCAGGAAACCTGTGCCCGAATAGGAATTTTCGAGCGGAGGCCCGTTGCCCTCGACTGTCACATCAGCGGTGCCGCTGGAGACCAGACGTGGCGGTGACTCTGGACCCGGCGCCGCCAGCCGCAACACGTTGCCGCTATCCTTATCCCGGAATATGTAGGAGCCTTGGATCAAGCAAACGCTCCCCTGGTACTGCGCAATGACGTGTTCGCTTGGCTCGACCTGGTGAGCCGCGGCGGCAGCCAGCGACACTCGCAACCGCTCGATCTCCGCAGCGTTCAGTTGCTTGCTTTTGATTTCACTGAGCTGAACCTGCAGCCGAACCGCCTCCTTGCCGATGGCGAAAAAGCTACGGTAAACGATGTAGGAGACGGTTACCACCAGCAGCACCGACACCGCCGCGAAGGCGTACATGAATTTCCGTGCCCTGGACTGCATCTCGGTGCCGACGATCTTGCGCAGCTCGTGGCGCGCGTGCGCGGCGCCTGC
>JACQDI010000093.1 GCA_016201195.1 Acidobacteriota bacterium
GACCCATGAAAACCTGGTGATGCTCTACGAGTTAATGTCCGACGGCGAACAGTGGTACTTCACCATGGAGCTGATCGACGGGGTCAACCTGATGGAGTACGTGCGCGAGCGGTCCGATCCCGGGCACAGGGCCTCGGAGCCGGACTATTCGACCACGCCCACCTTGGATGTGGAGAGCGCACCGGGGATCGCGGAAATGGAGGAAGGCGCCGCCGGGCATTCTGGCAGGTCCCTTCAGCCGCGTGCGCCGTGGTACCTGGACCGGGTACGGGACGCCTTCACCCAACTGGCCGACGGAATCTGCGCCCTGCACCACGCCGGGATGCTGCACCGGGACATCAAGCCCTCGAACGTGCTGGTGAACAAGGACGGGAGGGTGGTGCTGCTCGACTTCGGGCTGGTGGCGGAGCTGGCCCCGCAGGATTTGACCCAGAGCGTGAACATCGTGGGCACGCCGTCCTACATGTCGCCCGAGCAGGGTGCCGGAGCGCCGATTATGGAGGCCAGCGACTGGTACAGCGTGGGCGTGATGCTGTACGAGACGCTCACCGGCCATCTGCCGTTCACCGGCCGGCTGCTGGAGGTGCTGGCCAATAAGCAAAAGTACGAGCCGCCGCCGCCGGTGAACCTGGTACCCGGCCTGCCGGACGATCTGAATTCGCTGTGCCGGGACCTGCTGCGGCGGGATCCGGCGGCGCGCCCGACGGGGCCGGAGGTGCTGCGCCGTTTCGGCGGCGATGTGGCCGAGGCGCATCGCGTTTCGGCGGCGCGGGGCCTGCGGGCGGCGCCGCTGGTCGGGCGAGAGCGCCACATGTCCGCCCTGATGGACGCCTTCGCCGCCACCAAGCAGGGGCGCGCCGTTACCGTCTACATCCACGGGCGCTCCGGCATGGGCAAGAGCGCCCTGATGCGCCGGTTTCTGGAGGACCTGCGGCGCACCGAGCGGCAGGTCGTGCCGCTTTCCGGGCGCTGCTACGAGCGCGAGTCGGTCCCCTATAAGGCCCTGGACAGCCTGGTCGATTCGCTGAGCCAGCACCTGCGGCGCCTGCCCCAGCCGGACGTCGAGCGGCTGCTGCCCCGCGACGTGCTGGCGCTGGCGCGCCTGTTTCCGGTGCTGCGAGAGGTGGAGGCGGTGGCGAGCGCCAGGCGCCGCGCGGTGGAGATTCCCGACTCGCAGGAATTGCGGCGCCGCGCCTTCGCCGCGCTGCGGGAGTTGCTGGCGCGCATGGCCGAGGAAACACCGGTAGTCCTGTTCATCGACGACCTGCAATGGGGCGACCTGGACAGCGCCGCGCTGCTGGGGGAGCTGCTGCGCCCGCCCGATCCGCCGGCCGTGCTGCTGATCGGCTGCTATCGCAGCGAAGAGGCTGACAGCAGTCCTCTGTTGCGGGCGCTGCTGCCATCCCGCGGCGCCGGCTCGGGCCTGGATGTGCGGGAGATGGTGGTCGGGGAGCTGACGCAGGAGGAGGCCGAAGAGGTGGCGCGGGCGCTGCTGGGCGACGACCGGCCGGCGACCCGGGCGCGGGCGGAGGCCATCGCCCGGGAGTCCGGGGGCAACCCCTTCTTCCTGGACGAACTGGTGCACTACACCCGGGCCGGCCGCGAGAGCGAGGGCGAAACCACGCTCGACGAGGTGCTCCGCGTTCGCGTGGCGCGCCTGCCCGAGGAGGCGCGGCGCCTGCTGGAGGTAGTCGCCGTCGCCGCCCGGCCGGTGGAACTCGAGGTCGCCCGCCGGGCCGCGGGGCTCGACGCCGAGCAGCATTCCGCGGTGAGCGTGCTGCGCGTCGGGCACCTGGTGCGGACTGTCGGAAAGCCGGACCTGGATGAGATTGAGACCTATCACGACCGGATCCGGGAAGCGGTGGTCGCGCATCTGCCAGGCGATGTGCTCACCTCCCATCACCATCGGCTGGCGTCGGCGTGGGAAGCCACCGGGCACGCCGATCCGGAGACTCTGGCCGTGCACCTGCAAGCTGCGGGCGAGGCCGAAAGAGCAGCCCGCTTCGCGGCCCAGGCGGCGGCAAGAGCGGCCGAAGCGCTGGCCTTCGACCGCGCCGCCCGCCTTTACCGGATGGCCCTCGAGCTGCGGCCGGTGGAGGGCGCCGAGGCGCGCGCGCTCCGCGTCCAGCTCGGCGACGCGCTGGCCAATGCGGGGCGCGGCGCCGAGGCGGCGGAGGCTTACCTGGCGGCGGTCCCCGGCGCCGGCGCCGCCGAAGCCCTCGAGCTCGACCGCCGCGCCGCCGAGCAGCTCTTATACAGCGGCCACATCGACCAGGGCCTCCAGACCATGCGCACCGTGCTCGGCCTGGTGGGGATGAAGCTGGCGCCCAGCCCGGCGCGGGCCGTACTCTCCTTCCTGCTGCTGCGCGCCCGGCTCCGCCTGCGCGGCCTGAAATTCCAGGAGCGCGAGGCCGGCCAGATCCCCGTCTACGACCTGATGCACATCGACACCTGCTGGTCGGTCGCGGTGGGCCTGGGTATGGTGGATACGATCCGGGCCGCCGAGTTTCAGGCCCGCCACCTGCTGCTCGCCTTGGAGGCGGGCGAGCCCTACCGCGTCGCCCGCGCCCTGGCCATGGAGGTCGGCTATTCCTCCCACGCCGGTAGCAAGGGCCTCCGGCGCACCCAGGAACTGCTACAGACCACGATGGCCCTGGCCGAGCGGGTGAGCCATCCTCACGCGCTGGCCCTCGCCACCGTGAACGCCGGCATCGCCGCTCACCTCCAGGGCTACTTTCCGAAAGCCTTCGAGCTGTTCGAGCGGGCCGAAGTCATCATGCGCGAGCGCTGCAAAGGGGTGGCCTGGGAACTCGACAGCACCCAGATCTTCTACCTCAACGAGCTGTTCTGGCTGGGAGAATGGAACGAGCTGGGCCGCCGCCTGCTGCGGCTGATCGAGCAGGCCCAGGACCGCGGCGACCTTTACGCCGCCAGCTACATGCGCACCCGCAGCCTCTATCTGCTGGACCTGGTGGCCGACCGGCCGGAAAAGGCGCGGGAAGAGCAGGGCCGGGCGATGGAAGGCTGGTCACAGCAGGGCTTCCACATCCAGCACTATTGGGACCTGGTGGCGCGCACGGAGATAGATCTATATACAGGTGAGACTCGGGCGGCCTGGAGCCGCATCGAAGAACGCTGGCCGGCGTTCAGCCGTTCCTTGCTGACGCGCGTGCAGGCGCTGTTGATCGAGTCGCGCCACCTGCGCGCTCGCGCCGCCCTGGCCGAGGGAAGCGAGAAGCGTTTGCGGCTGGCCGAGCGCGATGCGAAGAAGCTCGAGGGCGAGAAGGCCGAGTGTGGCGTGGCCTTGGCCGGGCTGATCCGGGCGGGCGTGACCGCGGCGCGCGGCGACCGCCAGCGGGCAATCACCCTGCTCGCCGCCGCCGAACAGGCCCTCGACAAGCTGAGCCTCCGGATCTACGCCGCCGCCGCCCGCTATCGCCGTGGCCAGCTCCTCGCCGACGAGGAAGGCCGGGCCCTGGTGGCCGCAGCCGCCTCGCTGCTCGAAAAACAAAACGTGCAGAATGTTCCCCGCATGATGGATATGCTGGCCCCCGGAAAATGGACCTGATCCCCGCCGCTCAGCTCGAAAGCTTCAGCCGCGCCATTCTTGGCGCTGCCGGTATGCCAGCGGATCGCGCCGCCCTGGTGGCGCGGTCGCTCGTGGCCGCCAACCTGCGCGCGGTCGATTCGCACGGCGTGCAGTTGATCGCGCAGTACCTGCCGCATCTCGAAGCGGGCTTTTTCAACCTGGCCACCGACGGCAAAGTGATCTCGGAAACGCCCACGACCATGGTGTACGATGGGGAAAACGGTGTGGGCCAGTGGATCGCCGCGATGGCTGCGGATCATGCGATCCGTTTGGCCTCCCGAGCCGGGCTGGGCATGGTGACCGTGCGCAACTCCAACCACATCGGCATGGCCGCGTTTTGGGCGCTGCGGATGGTGGAACGCGGTCAGATCGGGATGATCTTTACCAACGGCGCCTCTCGACCAATCCCATCTGCATGGCCGTGCCAGGCGGGGAGCGTCCCGCGTGGCTGCTGGATATGGCCACCACCACCGTGGCCATGGGCAAGGTTCTAGCCAAGGTGCACGAGAACGACCCCGAGCTGCCGCACGGCTGGGCGCTCGATTCGCACGGCCGCCCGACTACCAGTACCCAGGAGGCGCTGGCGGGTTTTCTCATGCCCCTGGGCGGATACAAAGGCTATGGGCTGGCCATGATGGTCGAGATCCTCTGCTCGGTTCTTTCCGGTGGCCGGCTGGGCAGCGAGGTCGGCGATCCCCGGGATGGAAAGGGACCGATCGGCTACAGCCAGTGTTTCCTGGCGATCGACGTGGAGCGCTTCCTGCCGCGCGCCGAATTCGCCGGGCGTATGGATCGCCTGATCGGCCTGATGAAGTCCGCCGCGCCCGCGGAGGGCTACGACGAAGTGCTGGTAGCCGGCGAGCCCGAGTGGCGCGCCGAGCAGGAGCGCAGCCGCCACGGCATTCCGATCGAGGACGGCGTCTGGTCGAAGCTGCTGGCGGCTGCGGAGAGGCTGGGGGTGCCGGTGCCATGTGGCTGATGGCGATGCTGTTGTTCACCGGGGCGGAAGCGCGGACCCCGCATTTCCGAGTGGTCACACAAGGGCCGGCCGAGACGGCGGCTGCGGCCGCGACTGTGCTCGAGCGGACCCGCAGCCAGTTCAAAGTCCTCGGCTTTCACGTGCCGCCGGGGCCGACCGAAGTCGTCCTGTTCCGGGACCTCGAGGAGATCCGCCCCTACGCCCCCGATCAGGCGACCGGGTTCTTCCAGCAGGGAACGGACGCCTCCTTCATCGCCGTGGCCTGGGAGCGGGAGGGACTGCGTGAGCTGGCTCATGAGCTCGCCCACCAAGCGATGGCATGGCGCATCGGCCGCCAGCCGCCATGGTTGCGCGAGGGATTGGCCGAGCTGCTCAGCAACCTCGAGCCGGTTCCCGGCGGGCTCAAGATTGGAGCCCCGATCGCCATGCACTTGCGCGGTCCCCATCCGGACTTCTACGCCCGGAGCTGGCTGCTGGCGCACCGGCTGGTAGTCGGATCGGGAGGCCCCCTCCCGGCGCGCCCGGAGGCGCTGGAGACCCCGACGGAACTGCCGGAGCAGGTCCCGCAGAAGCTGCCGACGGAGGTCCTGCCCCTGGCTTCGCCGCTCGCGGAGCCGCCGGCCCCTGTCGTTCGCTCGCTCGACGCGTGGGAGTACGAGCACCGCCTGGCCGAACTATGGCGCGCCAGGAACCTCACCGCACAGGCCCGCGGGGCGCTCGTCTCGCTGCGCGTGCGCTTTCCCGGTCGTCCCGAGCCCGCCGAGTCGCTGGGAGCGATCGACATGGATGCGTTCCACTACGACCAGGCAGAGTAGTGGTTCGCCGAGGCGGTGCGGCTCGGATCCGCCAACCCCTCCACCCATTACCGATACAGTTTGCTCTTGATGCGGCCGGGCCGGGACGCCGAGGCCGCCGCCCGCCACGCCCGCCGGGCCGTCGAACTCGATCCGGAGCGGCCGCTGTACTGGCTGGCTCAAGCGCAGGCCGAGATGCAGCTCTCACGCTGGGACGCCGCTCGCGCGAGCCTCGAGCACATGCGGGCGCGCGCCGAGGAACCGCTGCTCGTCGAGCAGGTTCGGGTCGAGCTGGCCGAGATCGACCGCCGCCGCGAACAGCAGTTGCGGCCTCCGCCTCGACCCGCTCCCCCCGCTGTGGTGGTGGCCGCAGCCGCTCCTCCCGCGCCGGAGCCCGCCTCTTCACCTGTTCGCCTCTCCGCCTCTTCGCCTCCCCGCCCGCAGCCGTGGCCGCCTCCGGGGACTCTGACCTTCTGGGGATATGTCCGCGGCGTCGAATGCTCGGCAGACCAGAAAGTCCTCACCGTTTCCAACAGCCGCTTCTCCGTTCGCGTGCGCGAGCGGCCGGGCGCGCCGGCCCGGCTCGTTTCGCCGCCCGCCAAGGCCCGTCGCATCCCCTGCTCGCTCAAGGATGTCGAAGTCAACGTGGTCTACCGACCGGCGGCTGATTTCGGGCCGTTGAACGGCGAACTGGTCGCCGTTCTTTTCTGAGGAACAAGTCAATGCACCGCCTACTTCTGCTGCTGACGATCGGTCTGCTGCCCGCCCAATATGACGTGCTGATCCGCAATGGCCGCGTGATCGACGGCGCGGGCAACCCTTGGATCCGCGCCGACGTCACCATTCGCGGCGACTCGATCGCCGCCATGGGCGCGCTCTCGGGCGCCACGGCGACACGAGTCATCGACGCCGCAGGCCGCGTCGTCGCGCCCGGATTCATCGACATTCACACTCATTCCCGCCGCGGCATCCTCGATGTGCCCATCGCTGAGAACTACATCCGCCAGGGCGTCACCACCCTGATCGAGGGCAACGACGGCAGCTCGCCGCTGCCGCTCAAGGCCTTCCTCGACGAGGTGGCGGCCAAGCGCACCTCAGTGAACTTTGCGAGCTTCGTCGGCCAGGGATCGATCCGGCGCGAGATCATCGGCCTGGTCAACCGTAAGGCCACCCCGGACGAAGTCGACAAGATGAAACAGCTCGTCCGCCGGGCGATGGAAGAAGGCGCGCTGGGTCTTTCCACGGGCCTGTTCTACGTGCCCGGCAACTACACACCGACCGAAGAGGTCATCGAGCTGGCGAAGGTAGCCGGCCGGATGGGCGGCATCTACATCTCGCACATGCGGAACGAGGCCGACGGCCTGCTTGACAGCGTGCGCGAGACGATCGCCATCGGCGAAAAGGGCGGCCTGCCGACTCAGATCACCCACCACAAGGCCGTCGGGCGACCCAACCACGGCCGCAGCGTGGACACCCTGAAGCTGGTCGAGGAAGCTCGCGCCCGCGGCGTGGACGCCACCATCGACCAGTACCCCTACACGGCGTCCTCCACCGGCCTCGCCGGCCTGATTCCCCAGTGGGCGCAGGAGGGCGGTGAGGCCGAAATGAAGAAGCGATTCCAGGACCCTCCCGCCCGCGCCAAGATCAAGGCCGGAATTGTCCGCAACATCGTGGAGAACCGCGGCGGGGGCGACCCGAAGAACGTGGTGATCGCCAACTGCGGATTTGATCCGGGCCTCAACGGCAAGAGTCTGGCTCAGATCACGAGCGAACGCAGCCAGGCGCCGACCCCCGAAAACGCCGCCGACACGGCGATGGACATTCTCATGAAGGGGAGCTGCCAGACCGTCTACCACGCCATCGACGAAGCCGACGTGGAGCGCATCATGAAGTACCCCTGGACGATGATCGGCTCCGACGGCGAAGTGCCGATTTTCGGCAAAGGCGTCCTGCACCCCCGCAGCTACGGGACGTTCGCCCGCGTGCTCGGCGTTTACGTCCGCGAGCGCCAGGTGATCACGCTCGAAGACGCAGTGCGCAAGATGAGCTCCTTTCCGGCGCAGCGCCTGGGCCTGTGGGACCGCGGCCTGCTGCGTCCCGGCATGAAGGCGGATGTCGTCATCTTCGACCCGGCCACCGTCGCCGACCGCGCCGTGTTCGGCAACCCTCACCAGTATGCAGTGGGCTTCTCACACGTGCTGGTCAACGGCGAGCCGATTATCGACGACGGCAAAGTCACCGATCGCCGTCCGGGCCGGGTGCTGTACGGCCCGGCGCACAAGTAATCTGGTGCTCGGGCATTTCGACCGGTACCCCCAGGCAAAGGCCGGAGTCGCCTCTGTCTCGACGGAGTGCGCAAGTTCCCATGCAACCTGACTCACGACTCGCCTCTCCACATTCGCGCTACCATGTCTGGCTAAGGACCCGGCGTTCAGACATCTGAGGTGTTCCGTCAAGGGGTAACGACCCCAAGTTTGAAAAATCCCGCACAGGATTCCCACCGGAGTTGCACAGGGGAAGTTGCTGGCGGCTGCATGTTAGACGACGGCGCGGTCAGCGGTCCGTCTCGTCCTCCAGCAGGGCAGCCTGGCTTATTCCTCCAGATAAGCTCGCAAAAAGCGTGGTGACGAGGAGTAAAGCTGACTGAGTACCCCCAAAGATCGTCGACCACACCAGATTGATGATGCCGAGGCCAACGAAGTGAAGCAGCAACGGGCTCGAGACGAACAGAAACAGCGAAGGGGCGAGCGCCCGCCAGAAGAGGCTACCAGTGAAGACAACGATGCACGCTTGAGCCACGGTGATTCCTGCGAGCATGGCCAGCCCGACCTGAAATCGCCAGCTCAAGAAAGTGTTTTCCGGGCGATCACCTAGGGCTACGGCCGTGACCAGTGCACCATGGTAGAAGATCGCAAGGCTCAGCGCAATGTAAATCAAGATCGAGATGTGTCGGCGAGCGAGGGTGGCGGCCCTCAGCCGGAACCGCATAAATGCCCATAGCCCCAGGCACGCCACAGCCAGCGTCAGATAGCCTGCGATCATGGTTGCCCCCTTCAAGATACGCAGTCTAACGACACCCTGCATCCGCTCTCTTCCTGTTCAGGTTATCAAGCCTGTCCTGTGCCCCCTTCACCTGCGCCTCCAGCATCCGG
>JACQDI010000817.1 GCA_016201195.1 Acidobacteriota bacterium
GACGCCAGGGTGGCGGCTCTCGCATGGCCGCCGATAGCTCCACCCTCTCTTTTAGCCGATCACAAGATTTTGAAACTATTTTGCGGTTTGTTTTCAACTAGATCGCCCTGGTGCTGGGTATAACGTTGCACAGGGCGGTGATAAGCTGAAACCAAGAGGGAAGCTGTCAGGTGACAGTTCGAGAGGAGGCCCATCCCGGGCGCCGGGATGGGCTTTTTTTATGGCGAAACGGCCCAAAAAACTGAGTCGACTGGTCGACAAGGTGATCGACAAGGTGGCAGCGAAGCTGGAGACCGACGACACCAAGGTCCTCGATGACCTGGTGAAGCTGGCCAAGATCGAAAAGGACCTAGCGGAAGACAAAAACGAGGACGTGAAGGAAGTGAAAGTCCGATGGGAACCGAGCGAGGACGAGTCGTCGAGCGAAGGATAAGGTATGACGCCCTTCCATCCCAGAAACGTTTTCACGACAGCCTGGCGCGGTTCAAGGGTTTTTCCGGCCCGGTGGGATCGGGCAAGAGCCTGGCGCTGTGTCACGAAGCGATCCGGCTCACCTACGTGGACGCAGGGAGGATCGGCTTGATCGGCGCGCCGACATACCCGATGCTGCGGGACTCGACCCAGCTTGCCTTCTTCGAGATCTGCGATGAGAGCGGGCTGCCCTACGAGTTCAACAAGGCCACCAACACCATGACCATGCGCGATGCGGGGTCGAAGATCCTGTTCCGGTCGCTCGACGAGTTCGAGCGGCTGCGCGGCACCAACCTGGCCTGGTTCGGCGTGGACGAGATGACCTACACCTCCGAGGAGGCGTGGATGCGCCTGGAAGGCCGGCTGCGCGACCCCAAGGCCTCGCGGCTGTGCGGGTTCGGGGTGTGGACGCCCAAAGGATTCGACTGGGTGTACCGCCGGTTCAAGAGCGAGCCGGTCGCGGGCTACGAGGTCATCGAGGCCCAGCCTTACGAGAACCGGCACCTGCTGAGCAAGGTGCCCGACTTTTACGAGCGCCTGAAGGCCAGCTACGACGAGAGGTTCTTCCAGCAGGAAGTGCTGGGCCAGTACCTGAACCTGATGTCGGGGCAGGTCTACTACGCCTTTGACCGGCAGCAGAACACCGGCCAGTTCGAGCTGGATCCGGCGCGGCCGTTGATCTGGGCGTGGGATTTCAACCTGAACCCGATGTGCTCCGTGATCTGCCAGGAGCAGGACGGGAACGTGATCGTGCTCGATGAAATCGTGCTCGAGACCTCATCCACGCCGGAGGTATGCGAAGAGTTTCGGACAAGGTATGGGCAGTACCGGCGTGAAGTCGAGGTGTACGGGGACGCCAGCGGGGGGCACGGCCACACGGTTACCGGCAAGTCGGACTTTTACCTGATCCGGCAATTCTTCCACGAGCACCTGGAGCTGAAGGGGCAGGTGCACGTGGCGGAGGCAAACCCGCTGGTGCGCGACCGCGTCAACGTGGTGAATTCGCGCCTCCGGAACGCGCAGGGCGAGCGCCGTCTGTTCGTCGACGTGAAATGCAAGGAAACGATCAAGGACCTCGAGCAGGTCTGCTACAAGCCCGGCACCAGCCAGATCGATAAAGAGACGGACGCGCGGCGAAGCCACCTGTCGGACGCGCTGGGCTACTACCTGTGGTGGAAGTTCCGGCCCTTGTCCAAGGCCGGGGAGCAGGCCAGGAGACTGATGTGATCGAGCTGCTGAACCGGGAGCATCCGGCATACCAGGCGAAGAAGGCGATGTGGCGGCAGTACCAGGATTTCTACGCCGGCGGCGAGCAGTTGCGGCGGAACGCGGCCGCCTACCTGGTGCGGCGGCAGAAGGAACCCAACGACGTCTACCAGGAGCGGCTCTCCCGGGTGTTCTACGAAAACTACCTGGGATCGATCGTGGACTGGTACGCCGCGACGCTGTTCCGCACCGAGCCGGTCATCCTGCTCGAAAGCGGGGCAGAATTCTACGCGCAGTTCCTGGCCGACGCGGACCTGGAGGGGCACAGCTACCTGGAGTTTTGCCGCCGGGCGTTCCTGCAGGCGCTGGTCGAGCGGGAGAGCTACGCGTTGATCGACTTCCCACGGGTCGAGGCGCCAGCGAGGACGCGAGCCGAGGAGGACGCGCTGGGGAAATCACGCGCCTACCTGGCGAGCTACTCGCCGGCTGACTTAATCAACTGGAAGCTCGACCGGCGGGGGAACTTCGAGTGGGCGGTGGTGCGGACCGAGTCCTCCTACCAGCCGGAATTCCTCAGCGGCGAGGATGTCGTCGAGCGGCGATGGACTTATTACGACCGGGAGAACTTCCGGGTCTACGCGCAGGTCCAGCGAAGCTCCGAGAAGAGCGCGAAGCCGCCGGAGGCGGCGCTGGTGGACGAAGGCCGGCACGGGCTGGCCGCGCTGGGGCGAGTCCCGTTGGTGAAGCTCGAGGTTTCCGAAGGGCTGTGGCTGGCCAACAAGGCGGCGCAGCTTCAACAAGAGCACTTCAACAAGTCGAACGCGCTCTCGTGGGCGCTGCACATGGGGCTGTTCGCCATGCCGGTGATCTACTCGGAGCGCGAGTGGCACCAGATCGTGGGGGAGGCCTACTACATCCAGCTCGGGCCGGAGGACAAGTTCGGGTGGACCGAGCCGGCGGGGCACGTCTACCGGCTGGCGGCGGAAAACCTGGAGCGCCTGAAGGACGAGATCTACCGGGTCTGCCACCTGATGAACCAGGCCGCCGGGCGCGAGGCGCGGAAC
>JACQDI010000818.1 GCA_016201195.1 Acidobacteriota bacterium
CGCGATCCGTTCCTGAACAACCTCGTTCCGGCAAACCGCTGGGATCCGGTTGCCACCAAGCTCGCCGCCCTTTTCCCGCAGCCGAACCTGCCGGGCATCGTGCGCAACCACTTCTATAATCCGAAGGAGCGCGTCTACAGCGATCAGTTCAATGCGCGCATCGACCACAAGTTCAGCGACCGCGACACCATGTTTGGCCGCGTTTCCTGGGGTGGTAACCAGAACACCCTGCCTACCACCCTGCCCGAGCCAGCCAACGACTTCAGCGTCGCCCAGCCCACGCAACAGTCGGTCGCCATCAGCGAAACACATACGCTCACGGCGGCCATGGTGAATGAGTTCCGCTTCGGTTTCGTGCGCACGCGCATCCAGCAGCAGATCTCCGCGCCGCGCCGTTTCGACGAGTACGGCATTAAGGGCGCCGTCAACGACCCGTTCATCCGCGGGCTGCCACAGTTCTCGGTACAAAGCCTGAGCACGCTGGGAACCCCGGGTCCGGGCGATCTGCCCATCGACGCTACCGGCAGCGGGAACCTGCCCGTCGACAAAATCGGGCGCGTGATGCAGTTCATCGATAATGTGGCGTGGATTCACAACCGCCACACCGTCAAATTCGGCATCGACGCGCAGCAGGTCAATATGTATGGCTATGCCACCAACGCGGCGCGGCCGACCTTCAACTTCAACGGCGTCTACACGCAGAACCCGCAGGCGCGCCCCGGCACCGGCCACGCCTACGCCGACTTCCTGTTGGGACAGACCAACACCGCGACCGTCGCCACGCCGACGATCAACGAGATCCGGCAACGCATCTTTCAGGGCTACCTCCAGGATGATTGGAAGACGACGACGCGGCTCACCCTCAACGTGGGACTCCGGTATGAGCTGGCTTGGCCCTTCCTCGATCTCGATGACAAGTACACGAACTTCATCTTGGAGTCCGGTCCGTTTTACGGGACGTTTCTCCAGGCGCGCAACGCCGGCCAAGCCGGCCGCGGGCGTGCGCTGGTCGGCGCCGACTTCAATAACTTCGCGCCGCGTATTGGCCTGGCGTACCAGGCGACCAAGAAAACGGTGGTGCGGTCGGCATTCAGCGTCTTCTATGGGCGCGACGAGAACATCGGCGTGGGCCGGCGGCTGACCAACAATCCGCCCCACTTCATCCAGCGGACGTTTACCAGCGATCAGATCACCCCGAACATCGTTCTTGCGACGGGCTTCCCGGCCGACGCGCTCGATCCCAAATTCGTCGTCAACCCGGTGGCCAACTCTTTCCCCAACCTCTCTCCGTTGCCCTACGTGTTGCAGTGGAACTTCAACATCCAGCAGGAGCTGCCGCGGCAGTTCCTGTTCCAGACCGGCTACACCGGCTCCAGCGCCCACAAGCTCTATTACCCGCTTAACGTCAACACGCCGCCGCCGGGGGCCGGCAACATCGACGCGCGGCGCCCCATTCGCGGCGTCGGCAACGTGTTCCTCTACGCGCCGCTGTTCAACTCCACCTATAACGCTCTGCTGGCCAAAGTCGAGCGGCGGTTCTCGAGCGGCTTCAGCGTGCTGGCTTCCTACACCTGGGGACATTCGCTCGACGGCGGCTCGAGCAACAACGACCAAAGCGATCCCGGGCCGCAAGATCCGCGCAACCTCAAGATCCATCGCGGCAATTCGAACTTCGACGTCACGCACCGTTTCGTTGTCAGCGGCGTGTGGGAGTTGCCCTTCGGAAAAGGCAAGCCCTTTCTGACCGGCACTACGGTGCTCGGCGCCATCGCCGGTGGCTGGCAGCTTTCGGGTATTTCGTCCGCCCAAACCGGACTGCCTTACACCGTGACGCTGAATTTTGATCCCACGAATTCCGGCGTCACCGCGCGGCCGGATCGGATCCGCAACGGCGCGCTGCCCGCGGGCCAGCGCGATCCCATGCGCTGGTACGACCTCGATGCGTTTGTGGCGCCGCCGTCGTTTGTTTACGGCAACTCGGGCCGCAACATCCTGCGGGCGCCGGGCCGCCTGAACACCGATCTGGGCGTCGCCCGGATGTTCTCCCTCACCGAAAGCGTGCGCCTCCAGTTTCGCGGCGAGTTCTTCAACCTGCTCAACACGCCGCAGTTCGGACTGCCGGGCATGACCGTAGGCGCCGCGGGGGCCGGCATTATCGGAACCGTGGTAACCCCGGAACGGCAGGTCCAGCTCGCCCTGCGGCTAAGCTGGTAATGCTGCCAGCGCCTCGAAGATCCCAATCAAGTTAGCCTTCTGCTCGATGCCGATGCCGGGTGCGTCGGGAATGCGAACCCGCCCGCGCTCAACCGGGACCCCGTCCGCGAAGCCGCCGAATGGCTGGAACACCCCCTGGTAAGACTCATTGCCGCCGAGACCGAGTCCGGCGGCGATGTGCAGAGCCATCTGGTGCCCGCCGTGAGGTATGGACCGGCGCAGTGACCAGCCTTGTTCCTTCAGCATCGCCGCGATGCGCACGCACGGCCTCGATGCGGCGCAGGTCTTCGTCGAGGGCCGCCCCACCGATCTTGATCTTCACCGTGTCGTAGCCGAGTTCGAGATAGCCGCGAATCTCGTCTTGTAGCGCCGGGAGTCCTTTGCCTGCGTAGTAGTAACCACCGGCGGCGTAAACGTAGACCTCCGGATGGGGTGCGCCGTTCCCGTAACGCTCAGCCAGCAGCCGGCA
>JACQDI010000094.1 GCA_016201195.1 Acidobacteriota bacterium
GGCAGCGGACCCACGAGCTCGGGTTACGGATGGCGCTGGGGGCGAGGCCCTCCGACGTGCTGAGGTTGGTGGTGGCGCAGGGGCTTATGCTGGCTGCGGTGGGGGCGGCGATCGGGCTCGCGCTGGCGGTGGGCCTGGGGCGGTTCCTGGCCACGCTGCTCTACGGCGTGAGCGCCCGGGATCCCGCGGTGTTTGCGGGGGTCGCGGTAGTGCTCAGCGTGGTGGCGCTGGTGGCCAGCTATGTTCCGGCACGGAGGGCGGCGAAGGTGGATCCGATGGTGGCGCTGCGGCACGAGTGAAGCAGGCCGGAACATGCGGCTCCGCGCAACCTGGCGGGGAGCGACGTCAGGGGCTTCCTGACGCATCTGGCCGTTAAGAGGGGCAAAAGCGAGCCGCGCGCCTGACCGCCTGAGCCGTTAGCCAGGCCGGTCTCAGAGGGCTTTCTGGAATGTGAGAACAGATGGTAGAGTTCGATGGAGGAGGAACAGCGCCATGACTTCACGGTTCCGCGCCGCTTTCGCGCTGGTGTTCGCGCTCGGGCTGTGGGAGCCGCATCCCGGCCTCGCCCAGGCGCAGCCCGCCGGGCAATCGGCTGAGGTTCAGATTTTTGAGAAGTTCAGGGCATGGGTGACCAAGCAGCCGCCCGCGGTGCGGGGGCCCGAAGCCTTGACTCGGTACCGGGCGGTTCTTGCCGGCGAAGGCCTACCCCCGGCGGAGATTGAACGCTCCATTCGCATCATTGAGAACCAGGCACAGACGCTCGAAATCGATCGCTGGAACCGCATCCTGACCGCGCCGGCGCCCACGTTCAACACCAAGCCGAACGGGTTTCTTGTGGAGATGACCAAACGCCTCCGCGCTGGCAAGGCCCTCGACGTAGGAATGGGCCAGGGACGGAACGCCATTTACTTGGCGCAGCAGGGCTGGGATGTGACGGGGTTCGATCCGGCAGAGAAGGCGGTAGCCTCCGCGCAAGAACAGGCGCGCCGGCTCGGGGTGAAGCTCACGGCCCTGGCGTTGCGCGACGATCAGTTCGAGTTTGGCAAAGAGCAGTGGGACTTGATTGTGCTCAGCTACGTGGGCGTGCGGGGCCTCCTCCCGCGCCTGTATGAGGCGCTCAGGCCGGGCGGCCTCGTTGTGGTAGAAGCGTTCCACCGTGACGCGACGAAGGCCGCGTCGATCGGCGGTGGGGTCGTTTTCGACACGAATGAGCTCCTGCGACTCTTCGAGCGATTTCGGATCGTGCACTACGAGGACACCGAGGACATCGGCGACTTCGGGCAGCGGAACACACGCCTCGTTCGGCTGTGCGCCCAGAAGTCATGAGGGCGCGTGCTGCTCCCGCCACTCACGGCGCTGATGAGCGCCATTGACGAACGAGCTGGTGGCCCATCCGCCCGTGGGTTGTGCGGTGGGCGCAATACAGCGCCATGCGGCTGGCTAACGCGAAGCTGCAAGCGACGGCCAAAAGCGGGGCTGCGCCTGAGCGCCCAACTCGTTAGCTGGTGTCGTGCGGAGGTTCGACATGGGTAATCCGATCGTATACTTCGAGGTGGCTGGACCGGACGCCGCACAGCTTCGGTCCTTTTACGCGAACGTGTTCGGCTGGCAGATCGACGGTTCGGCAACGATCGCCTCCGCTTCAACGGGTGGACTCCGAGGCGGTATCCGTCAAGACCCGCCCGACAAGGTGTTCTACATGGGTGTTGATGACATCGAAGCCGTCTTAGGGCAGATCGAAGCCCAGGGCGGCGCCGTTGTCCTTTCCCGAACCGTTGTTCCGGGCGTAGTCACATTCGCCTTGTTCCGAGATCCCGCTGGGAATCTGTTGGGGATCGCAGAGAATGGAACCTACGCCAGCTAACAAGGCGGCGGCCAAAACCGGGCCGCGCCTGAGTCGTTAGACTGTGGACCCGTCGAGACAAAGCGCCGGCGAGATGTTCGTGACATGATGAAGGGAGTGACGATCCAGGAAGCCCTCCAGGGATTCGGCGAGACCGTCAGGGCCAAGATGTCGACGCTGACCCCGGGCGAACCGGAAGACCAGTTGCGTGGCCCCTTTGAGAACTTCATGGCCGACGCCGCCGGTGCCCTTGGCTGGAACGTGGTCTGCACCGGCGAGACCAGACTGCCCGGTCGCCTCGGCCGGCCTGACTACGCCGCGCATCTCAACAAGTTGCTCGCTGGGTACGTCGAACTCAAAGCCCCCGGCGTTGGCGCGAACCCGAAACGCTTCGGCGGCCATAACCGGGAGCAGTGGAAGCAGTTCCAGGCACTTCCTAATCTGCTCTACTGCGACGGCAACGAATGGGCGCTCTCCCGCAGCGGCGAAGTCGTGGACAAGATCGTCCGCCTCTCCGGCGACATCGCGACCGAGGGCCGGAAGGCCATCGGCTCCGAGGACGCCCACGCTGTTGAACGCCTACTGCGCGATTTCCTCTCTTGGCAGCCCATCATTTCCACCGACCTGAAGGGCAAAATCGACCTGAAGGGCTTCGCCACCCTGTTGGCGCCGCTCTGCCGCATGTTGCGCGACGACGTGACCGACGCGCTCCACGACCCGAACTCTCCGCTCGTGCAACTCGCCAAGGACTGGCGGCAACTGCTGTTCCCCGACGCCCCCGACGAGCAATTCGCCGACGCCTACGCGCAGACCGTCGCCTTCGCCCTGCTACTC
Organism: Acidobacteriota bacterium; assembly: GCA_016201195.1. Classification (GTDB taxonomy): domain Bacteria; phylum Acidobacteriota; class Terriglobia; order Bryobacterales; family JACQDG01; genus JACQDI01. The sequence goes on from JACQDI010000094.1 coordinate 2,678, forward strand.
GGCCGCAGCGAAGGGGCCGACCCGCTCACGCTCGACAATGCCCAGGCTGCCCTCGCCGCACAACACAGCCTGCTTTCCCGCGCCCTACAAGTTCTCACCGATCTCAACGCGCGGGCTGAGATCTCCGCTTCCCTCGGCCTACTCCTGCGCGTCATTGCTGTCGTGCCCCCTGCAACTCTGATAGGCCCGGAGGACCCGTGGCTATACTTCTATGAGGACTTCCTCGCCGCCTACGACCCGAAGCTGCGCAAGGACGCCGGGGCCTACTACACGCCCCTCGAGGTTGTCCGGGCCCAGGTCCGCCTGGTTGACGACCTGCTCGTCAACCGCCTCGGTAAACCCCCCGGTTTCGCCGATCCCGGCGTCATCACCTTCGACCCCGCCGTCGGCACGGGGACCTACCTGCTCGGCGTGATCGAGCACGCCCTCGGCAAGGTCGAGGCCGAGCAAGGGGCAGGGGCCGTGCCCGGTCAGGCGTCCGCACTCGCCGCAAACCTCCACGGCTTCGAACTAATGGTCGGCCCATACGCCGTCACCGAACTGCGCGTCAGCCGCGCCTTGCGCGACCGCGGTGCCACGCTCCCCGCAGGCGGCTCTCACATCTACCTGACCGACACGCTCGAAAGCCCCCATGCCCAGCCGCCGCAACTCCCGCTGTTCCTCAAGCCCATCGCCGAGCAGCACGCCAAAGCCCTGAACGTGAAGAGCAAGGTCCCCGTCATTGTCTGCCTTGGCAATCCGCCCTACGACCGCCACGAAGCCGCCGCCGCGGACAACAAGGCGCGCACTGGTGGCTGGGTCCGATGGGGCGACAACGGCGAGGGCGCGCGCGCCATCTTCCACGACTTCCTCGACCCGGCCCTCGCCGCCGGCCACGGCGTCGATGTCAAGAACCTGTACAACCTCTACATCTATTTCTGGCGCTGGGCGCTGTGGAAGGTCTTCGAGCACGAGACCTCGGGCCGGTCGGGCGTCGTCAGCTTCATCAGCGCCTCCAGCTACCTCGACGGCGACGCCTTCTGCGGGATGCGCGAGCACATGCGCCGCCTCTGCGACGAAGTCTGGATTCTGGACCTCGGCGGCGAAGGGCGCGGCACGCGCAAGAGCGACAACGTTTTCGCCATCCAGACACCCGTGGCCATCGCCGTCGCCGTCCGTGCGGGCAAGGCGAAGAAGACTAAGCCCGCCGTTGTCCATTACGCACGCGTCGAGGGCGCACGGGAGGCCAAACTTGCGGCGCTGGACGATATTTCCGATTTCGCTACCGTGAAATGGCAGGACTGCCCCGCCGAGTGGCAAGCCGCCTTCCGCCCTGCCGGCGAGGGCCGCTACTTCGACTGGTCGCTTCTGACCGACCTCATGCCGTGGCAACATTCGGGAGCGCAGTTCAAGCGAACATGGCCGATCTGCCCCGAGCGCGAGACGCTGGGGACTCGGTGGCGAGCGTTGCTTCGTTCCAGCGCCATGCCCGCCGCGTTCAAAGAAACACGCGATCGGAAAGTGAATCGGGAATACCCTGCACTACTTCAGACGGAGCACCGCAAGAAGCCTTTGTCCGAAGTTTCAACATCCTCCCCCTTGCCGAACATCGAGCGGTACGCATATCGCTCGTTTGATCGCCAATGGATTCTTGCAGACAATCGTCTGGGAGATTTTCTTCGCCCCGACCTTTGGCGCGCACATGGCGAACGGCAGGTGTATCTGACAAGCCTGTTCTCTCAGCCACTTGGGAGCGGTCCCGCTCTGACTTCGTGCGCCGTCATACCCGACCTTGACCATTTCCGAGGCTCCTATGGTGCAAAGGCGGCAATTCCCCTCTATCGCGACGCCGCCGCAACGGAGGCCAACATCCTCCCCGGCCTGCTCGACCTGCTCAGGAAAGCCTTCGACCGCAAGGTGACGCCGGAGGATTTCCTGGCCTACGTCTATGGCGCGCTGGCGCAGCCGGCCTTCACCGCGCGCTATGCGAAGGAACTGGAGACGCGGGAGTTGCGCGTGCCGATCACGAAGAACGCCGCCCTGTTTGCGAAGGTCCGCGACGCCGGAGCACTCCTGCTCTGGCTGCACACCTACGGGGAACGCTTCGTCCCGAAGGGCCAGCGGCGCGGCCAAGTCCCGCGCGGCGCAACCAAGTGCGTCAAGGCCGTTCCCGGCGACCCGGACGGCTATCCCGAGTCGTTCGCTTACAATGACGCGACGCGGACGCTCCACGTCGGGGAGGGCCAGTTCCGACCGGTCGGGCCTGACGTGTTCGAGTTCGAGGTCTCAGGCCTCAAGGTCGTCCAATCGTGGCTCAGGTATCGCATGAAGAAAGGCGCGGGGAAGAAGTCCTCGCCTCTCGACGACATCCGCGCCGAGCGCTGGACGAGCCAGGTCACCACGGAACTGCTCGAACTGCTCTGGGTGCTGGAGGCGACCATCGAGGGCTACCCCGAACAGGCGAAGCTGTTGGAGGCTGTCATCGCCCGCCCGTGTTTTCAGGCCAGCGATCTCCCGTCTGTACCTGCGGGGGCCCGCAAGCCACCTCCCGCGCGTGTGTCTGACGGTGGTCTGTTCCAGGACTTGTAGCAGTTGGCGAAGGTGGAACGGCAATCCCAACTCGTCGGTTGGTTCGCTGGCGAAATCTGCCAGGCTTGACCGAAGGAGGCTCAGCCGATGATTTCGTTGAGACCTTCAATCACTCGTGCGAGCTCTTCCTCCGAGGCAACGGCGACTCGCCGGCCGATGCGGTCCACAGCCAAGGTGCGGATCCGGCCAATCTTGACCCACGATTGCTTCGGCAGGCCCACAGCGCTGCTCTCCAGTGTGAGCGGGAAGCCAGCCCGGGGCTCCTGGCTTGTTAGGGCGAGGGCAATCACCGTTCCTGAGCGCTCGTTGAAGACATCGTGGCTCAAGATGAGCACCGGGCGCGGTCCGGCCTGCTCGCGCCCGCGCACCGGGTTCAAGTCGGCCCAGCGGATCTCGCCCTTCTTCGGCGAGCGCCTTCTCTTGCTTCGGATGGAGCTTTGCGCACTCCCGAGCCAATCTTGTACGGGCCAGTCGCTGCAGCTTCTCAGACAGCGCGGCTTCGATGGCCTGGCTCCGGTTCCGGAAGCGTTCCTGGGCGACCAGCTCATCGACGCGGTCGAGCAGGTCGGTCTCAAGCGTGACGGCAACTTTCGTTTTCGGCATGGCTGTAGCGGTATGATAAATCATCATACCATAGAAACGGGGAACGGTAGCGGTCGAACTCGGCATGTACCCGGCCACCGGAAAAGGCGCGGCGGCACGAGCCGGCTGACGTTTTCAGCTAGGAGCTGCGCGGACCGGAGCGCTCGCTGACCATTCGCTTGGCACAAGCGTCTGCCAGAAAGTATGGCTGGGCGCCGAAGCCGGAGGCCTATGGGGCTGGCGGCGTATGTGTTCCGCCCGCGGATGGGTTTGGCCTGGAAGCAGTTTCCCAAGGATGCCACGCGCTGGCGCTTCCAGAACGAAGGCTGAGTTTCGATGATGCCCGCGAATCGTTCCACCGCGACAGCTACAGGGGCACTCTAGAAGGCAGAAGCCGAGCGGCGTAGGGGTTTATTCTGTCTTCTGACTGTCTTCTGTATTCTGGCGGGTGTATGCTGATACGGGAGGCGTCTATTATGCCTGATTCCGTTCGCCGAGTTGATTACTACTACACAACTGTAAGCGACAAGCCGGGGGAGGCGCAACGGGTGTTGAGCGCGCTCTACCAGGCGGGCGTCAACCTGATCGGGTTCACGGGGTTTCCGCACGGGGCGCGGCGCTCCCAGCTCGATTTCATCCCTGAGGATGCGGCCGCCTTCGTGAAAGCGGCGAAAACAGCCGGGATCCAACTGAGCAAGAAGAAAACGGGCTTCTGGATCCAGGGCGACGACCGGCCGGGAACCATGGCTGAGCTGGCGGGAAAGCTCAGCGGCGCGGGAATCAACATCACCGCCGTGGACGCGGTGTGCGCCGGTAACGGGCGCTACGGAGCCTTGTTGTGGGTAAAGGCGCCCGATGTGCGGAAGGCGGCCAAGGCCCTGGGGGCTGCGTAGACTATTCCACGGTAACCGGCACGCTGACGGCAAGCGTTCGCGGCGCCAGGCACATCTTGTCCGTGCAGGCCTGGTAGCGCAGCTTGCCGCTCAAGGTCAGTGGACCGCGAGCAGCGTCGGCGGCCACAGAAAAACGGGCGACGACCGTCACCAGGCTGGAGAATACGAGCAGAGGCTTTTCGGCGAACTCGTATTTGACCGACTCGGCCTTGGGGAAGGTAACGCCTTTTGGCGTGAGTGCCGAGGATTCCCAGGTGAGGGCGGTGGGGATCAGGTAGTCCTCGGCCGGTGCGTTGGAATTGATGTGGTAGCCGCCGCGGATGATCAGGCGCAGCGGAACCTCGACGCCGGCGCCGGGCTTCACTTTGACGTTCTGCGGGGTCTCCACGGCGACCACGTGGGCGCCGCTGGCCAGCTGCGCCTGGGAGCGCAAGGCGACCAGGAGCAGCAGGCTACAGAAGAGACTGGATCGCTTTTTCAAACTCATTCTTGCTGGTGAGGCCCATGTGGGTGGCCACAATGCGGCCTTGCTTGTCAATGATGAAGGTGGTGGGGAGCACGTCAACACCGCCGAACGACTGGGCCGTGTCGTCGTTGCCGATCAGGACCGGGTAGTTCATCTTGAACTCTTCGACAAAGGGGCGGACCGTCTGCCAGCCACCCTCGTCCATGGAGACGCCGATCACGGTGAAGCCCTGGTCCTTGTACTTGCGCTGGAACTCGATGAACCAGGGGATCTCGATCTTGCAGGGGCCGCACCAGGTGGCCCAGAAATCGAGGATGACCACCTTGCCCTTGAAGTCGGTGAGCTTGACCGTATTGCCGTTGGCGTCGGGAAGGGAGAAGCTGGGCGCCGCTTTTAGGTGATTGTTACCCGCCTTGGCGGCGGCCGCCGGTTTGTACGAAGAACAGGCGCTCGCCAGCAGGATCAGCATTGCTAGAGCACCGAGAAAGCGTCGATTCACAAAACCCCCTGATCGTGGAACGGTGGATCGGAAACGTGGATCACGGGTCGCGGGCCCACGATCCACGATCTACGATCCACGGTCCTTTCCATTATAACTGCAAGCGAGGAAGTATGTCGGCGGCGAGGAACCAGCGGCGCCGGCGCTGGCGGAAGCGCGGCCTGAGGGTCCACTCGCGGTGCGGGCGCCCGCCGGGGAGGCAAAACCAGGCCGCCGAGTCGCAGAAGCTCTCACTGGCATAGTCCAGCCACTGCCGGGAGCGGCGCCGGACCTGGGCCGCGGAGAGGGCCGACTTGCTGCCTTCGGCCGACCAGCCCAGCTCGCCGCGGGCGCCCTCGGCAAATTCCCGCCGCAACAACTCCTCGTAGCTTTGACGCAGCGGGTTGCCCAAACGAGCCCACACAAAGTGAAAGATTTCGTGGTAGAGGATGCGGGCCAGCTCGCGGCGGCGCGTGAGCAGCTCACGATCGAGAACAACCTGGCGGCGGGCCAGGAAGCTGGCGGCGTGGAGATCGCCGGGAGCGCCGGTGTGGAGTTTTCGGCGGCGCTCGGTAAGGCCTTCGCCGACCAGGATGCCGATCAGGGAGCGGTAGTAGGGGAGGCGGTCGAGCCACTCGTTAACTCGGCTTTGCTCGGAGGATGTAAGGGGGCGGAGCCGGCCGGGGGGCCGGCTGCGGCCCCGAGGGGCCTTCCTGCTATTGCCGCTACGGCGAGGAGGGCGTAGACGGGAACGTATTCCAGCCACAGGAAGAAGGGGTCTTCGAGCCATTGTCTGGTTACCTCGTAGCCGATCAGGATGTGGTAGGCCAGGGGGACCAGGCCGGTCCACAAGAGGAGGGCGGGGTGCGGTACCACGGCCAGCAGGGGGACGAGCCAGGTGAGGTACCAGGGGAAGCAGTTGGCGGAGAGTAAGAGCAGGGCCACCGCGGTCCACAGGGCGCCCTGGATGAGCGGCGGGCGACGCCAGGCGATGGCGAGGACGGCCAGGACGACCAGGACGGCAACCACCGGCTTGGCGCGCTCGTAGTCGCCGGCCCAGGCGTAGAGGAAGTTGAACAGGCTGGCGTTGTTGCGCCAGCCACCCAGGAAGCCGGCGAGCATGCGCCGGAGCTGGGAGGCGCCGTGCAGATAGGGGATGCTGAGGACGGCGACAAGCGGGGTCCAGGCGAGGGCCGAGCGGAGGCGGGCGCCGGAGCGCAGAAACAGGGGGAAGAGCAGCGCGGGCCAGAACTTGGCGAGCGTGGCCATCCAGAGAGCGCCCATGGCGAGGGTCCAGCGGCCGGCGCATCCGGCCCAGACCGCGGCGACCAGGAAGAACAGGAGCAGCGAGTCGTTGTGGCCGCTCGCCCAGAATTCGACGATGACCAGGGGCGACCAGAAATAGACCAGGACCCACTGGCGGGGGAGTCCCAGGTGGTTCAGCAGGCCGAGGAGGACGGCGGCGGTGGCCAGGTCGAAGAACAGGTAAGGGATTTTGAACAGCCGGATCTGAAGGAACTCGTCGGGCGAGAGGCGGGAGACGGCGGCGTAGGTCAGCCGGTACGACCACTCGAGCAGCGGCCCGTAGCCGGTGGGGAGGTCCTTGCGGTTGACGCGGTGCCAAGTGGGGTCGCGCAGGGCGGACCAGCGGGGGTCCTCCGGGCGCTCAGTGTAGGGGTTGCCGCCAGCGGCCTGGAGCTTCGCTTCCCAGCGATAGCGGTGGGGGTCGTCGGTGAGCGAGGGGTAGAGGGGCAGCAGGGTGAGCCGGAATGCGAGGCCGGCGAACAGGATGAACGCGAGCGGGAATCTTGTGATCGAGTGGCAGGAAACGATGTAAAATAGAAAGACTACAAGCGCAATCGCGATGTACTCGACCACGAACCGCTGGAGGTCGCCCAGGCGGTTCAGGGCGAGATAACCCGCTTCCATCGGCAGAGCGAGGAGCCAGAGGAATCGGGAGCGATCGGACACAGGCAGAAATATGGTATCA